>NZ_DFOZ01000002.1:97651-113333 GCF_002377005.1 Limnobacter sp. UBA3528
CCTTCAAGATCGACATGGAAGACGACATTGTTGCTGCGTGCCTGATGTGCACCGGCGGCGAACTCAAACGCAAAAACGCTTAAGGAAGGAGCCAACATGGACGCAATTAGCCCCACCGTGGTCAACCTGATTATTTTTGTACTCGCCATTTACGTGGGTTACCACGTGGTTTGGAACGTAACCCCCGCGCTGCACACCCCATTGATGGCGGTGACCAACGCAATTTCCGCAATCGTGATCGTGGGTGCCATGCTGGCAGCCGCGCTGACCGTAACGCCCCTGGGCAAATTCATGGGTGTGCTGGCTGTGGCCTTGGCCGCTGTGAATGTGTTCGGTGGGTTTTTGGTCACCCGTCGCATGCTTGAAATGTTCAAGAAAAAGAACAAATAAACCAACAGCGATCTGGAGAAATTTATGGAATTGAGTTTCAACGCAGTGACGCTGTTGTACCTGGTAGCGTCAATCTGTTTTATTCAGGCCTTGAAGGGCCTTTCACACCCCACAACGTCGCGTTTGGGGAACACCTTCGGCATGGTAGGTATGGCAATTGCCATTGCCACCACAATCGGTTTGATCTTCAAGCTGGCTGAAATTGCGGGGCAATCTGCGGTGACTGGCCTGGGCTGGGTGCTGGCTGGATTGGTTGTGGGCGGTGGCTTGGGTACCATCATGGCCAAGCGCGTCGAAATGACCAAGATGCCTGAACTCGTGGCCTTCATGCACAGCATGATTGGTTTGGCGGCTGTGGCGATTGCAGTTGCAGCTGTTGCTGAACCTGATGCCTTCGGCATCACGGCCAAAGGCAACTTCGACATTCCACTGGGCAACAAAATCGAGTTGTTCATTGGTACCTTCGTGGGTGCAATTACCTTCTCGGGTTCAGTGATCGCTTTCGGCAAGTTGAGTGGCAAGTACAAGTTCCGCCTGTTTCAAGGTGCACCTGTGCGCTTCACCGGTCAGCATCAGCTCAATGCAGTGTTGGGCCTTGTGATGGTGGGCTGTGGCATCTGGTTTGCCGTGACGCAAGACTGGACACCCTTCATCATCATGACGATCGCTGCCTTTATTCTGGGTGTAACACTGATTATTCCAATCGGTGGTGCCGACATGCCCGTGGTGGTGTCTATGCTGAACAGCTATTCCGGCTGGGCCGCAGCAGGTATTGGCTTCTCGCTGAACAACAGCATGTTGATCGTGGCAGGTTCGCTGGTGGGCTCCTCTGGCGCAATTTTGTCGTACATCATGTGTAAAGCGATGAACCGTTCATTCTTCAACGTGATTCTGGGTGGTTTTGGTGGTGAGGCTGATGCAGGTGCCGCAGGCGGTGGCCAGCAACGCACGGTGAAAAGCGGTTCTTCCGACGACGTGGCTTTCTTGCTGACCAACGCTGAAACCGTGGTGATTGTGCCTGGTTATGGTTTGGCCGTGGCGCGTGCGCAGCATGCCCTGAAGGAATTGAGCGAAAAGCTGACGCACATGGGTGTTACGGTGAAGTACGCCATTCACCCAGTTGCAGGCCGTATGCCCGGCCACATGAACGTGTTGCTGGCTGAGGCGGAGGTGCCTTACGACCAGGTGTTCGAGATGGAAGACATCAACAGCGAATTTGCGCAAACCGATGTGGTGTTGGTGCTGGGTGCGAACGACGTGGTGAACCCTGCGGCGAAAGACCCCAAGAGCCCGATTGCAGGCATGCCAATTCTGGAAGCCTACAAAGCCAAAACCATTATCGTGAACAAGCGTTCAATGAACGCGGGTTACGCCGGCTTGGACAACGAGTTGTTCTACATGGACAAGACCATGATGGTGTTTGGCGATGCCAAGAAAGTAATCGAAGACATGGTGAAAGCGGTCGAGTAAATTCGACGCAATTGCCTTGTTTTTAAGAAGCCCGGTGAGAAATCATCGGGCTTTATTTTTTTGCAATGTCGCAAATGCGTTGCACCACCAGTTCGGTGTGTTCCATGGGCAAGAAGTGCGTGGCATCGGCAATCACTTCAATGTGGGCCTTGGGCAAACGTTTTTGAATTCGCGCGTGTGCAGTGGCGGGAAACGTAGAGCCTTTGCCAGCTGCAAGAATATGGATGGGGCAGCCCGGGTCCCGAATCCAGCGTGCGGCATTGGGTTCGGTGTGTTGAAAGGTCAACGACTCCCAATGGGGTGGGCAGGCCAGTTCAACTTCATTGTTGCTGGTCGGCACAAAGCCATGTTCCACGTAGGCTTGTAACCACTCGTCGCTCCATGTTCCGAAAGCTTTTTTGCTGCGGTAATTCTCAAAAGCGTCTCGATGTGTCGGGAAACTTGCCCGCCTTCTCGCTGCTGCTGCGGCCATTGCAATTCGGTCAGCAAAGCCAAACCAATTGGCCAGGCGCAATGCAAACCCCTGCTTTGGATCCAGTAGCACCGGTTCCACCAACACAAGGCCTTTTACCTTGTCAGGCCTTTGTGCTGCTGCTGCAAGGCTGGTTGTGGCGCCAATTGAATGCCCTGCAAGCCACATGGGTTCACTGGCCTGGTCAAGCACGGCGATCAGGTCTTGGTAGTAGGTGGTCCAGCCACGAAAAGTTTTGGGGTTACCTGCCGAGCGGCTTTCGCCGTGCCCGCGCATGTCCCAGGTGTGCACATCAAAGTGAGGCAGCAATTCGCGCAGCAATGGTGTGTATGTTTTGGCGTTGAAACCTGTTGCATGGGCCCAATGCAGTTTGGGTTTGTTGCCGGATTTCGACCAGCGCATCATTTGAATGGCGCTGCCATCGTGGGAAACAATTGGGTAAGCAGATTCGATCATTCGGTGCGTTCAAGCCACATGGCGTCGCCGTAACTGAAGAACCTGTATTGTTGCGCAATTGCATGCGCATATGCATTGAGTATGTTGGTTTTTCCGGCAAAAGCAGACACCAGCATCAGCAAGGTGCTTTTGGGCAAATGGAAATTTGTGATCAGCCTGTCGACCACCTTGAAGGTATAGCCGGGCTTGATAAAAATTTGAGTGTCGCCAGCATGGCCGCTGCGCGCAAATTCTGCTGCCTTGTCCACACCCTCGGTGGTATTTAAATTGCAGCCTGTTTCTGTGGCCCAAGCCTCCAGTGCACGCAGGGAAGTGGTGCCCACTGCCACCACTCGACCACCGTTTTCTTTGGCTTTGATCATCGCGGCAATTACAGCACCTGAAATCGCATAGCGCTCGCTGTGCATCACATGTTCGTCCACGTTGTCCGTTTTCACCGGCAAGAATGTGCCAGCGCCGACGTGCAATGTCAGGTTCAGCAGTTTCACCCCGCGTGCCTGCACTTGTTGAAGCAATTGTTCGGTGAAATGCAGGCCAGCTGTGGGTGCGGCTACGGCGCCTGGCTCCCGCGCAAACACGGTTTGGTAGCGTTCGTCGTCTTGGGCATTCGCGTTGTGTTCAATGTAAGGCGGCAGTGGCAGGGCGCCATGCGCATCCAGCAGCTCAGGCAGGCTGAGGCTACTTTCCAGCAACTCCAGCTCGTACATCATGTCGTGTTTGCTGAGCACGCGCGCTTTGGCCACGCCAGCCAACACCACTTCACTGCCCGGTTTGGGTGACTTGCTGGCCCGAATCATGGCGGTGAAACGCTTGTCGTCGAGAATGCGCTCCAGCATGACTTCGATTTTTCCGCCGCTGGCTTTGTGGCCCTGAAGGCGGGCCTTCAGCACTTTGGTGTCGTTGATCACCAAAACATCATTGGGTCCAAGCAAGTTTAGTACATGCTCAAACAGGCGGTCTTCGATGGGTTTGTTGTTCTCGCAAACGAGCAAGCGCGACTCTCCACGGATTTCCGGAGGATGTTGGGCAATAAGTTGTTCTGGAAGATTGAAATCGAATTCGGACAGTTTCATGGTTGCTTTCATGTTGTCCTGGGGGCTGGTGCCGAGGGCGGGAATCGAACCCGCACGTTATCTCTAACACTGGATTTTGAGTCCAGCGCGTCTACCAATTCCGCCACCTCGGCAAGCCCGCAATTATGGCAAAAAACAATATTGAACACAACACCCCTTTGCAGAAATAAGTCATTTTTTTTGCGATTGCCGAAAATGTGCCCCTCTCGTGGGATTACCGCTTGCGCAACGAACCCACATACTGCTTGTGTACCTTATCCAAAACGGGTTTGTTCACAATGTCTTTCAAGTGGAAATGGTTGCTTACTACTTTTGTAGCCCAGTTGCTGCTGGGGGGCATTTTCACGGGTATTCAATACATACACATGGGCAAGTTGGCCGAGCAGGACTTGTTTCGGGTTCAGGAAAGTTTTCAGTCCGAATTGACCAAGGCTCATTTGGCCAGCCATGGTCACGCGCTGAATGGGCTGTCTTCGACCGTTCGGGATTTCTACTCGCGTTACAAGCCTGCTGCTGTATGGGTGAGCAAGGGCAATGAACTTGTTTATGCCATGGGCGATGTGCCCGATGAGCTGACCGTACCTGCTGCCCCTTTGTTGTCGATTTTTGATCTACCCGCTTCCGGGCAACAGTTGAAGGTGTTGTTTGATGAAAATGAGGTGTATCGCAGCCGCAATGACATGTTGTTTTACCTCGCGGGTGTGTTCCTATTGAGTGCGCTGGCTTGCTCAATGATTCTGTTGGGCTTGAGCAATACCTTGTCCGCCCGGCTCGAGGACCTTCGCAGCAAGGCCATGGAGCTGCAATCTGGGAAAATTCAGTCCCGAATCGAGGTGGCCGGACGTGATGAAATTTCCTGTCTGGGTGCGGCCTTCAACAGCATGGCTCAGGCCATTGAGTTGCAAATGAAGGCCATGGAGGAAAGTCACGCTCGGTCCGTGTCCGAGAAGAACAGGCTTGATCTGTTGTTGTCTTCTCTGGCCAGTGGTGTTGCCTATCTGGACGAGCGTTTCAATTTGCTGTACCTGAACAAAGCGCTTGCAAAAATGTTGAGAATTGACACGATCAATCCTGAGTCGGCCAAGCTGGAGGCAGTGTTAATTCAGGCCGGAGTGGTTCGAGAGCAGCGGATACGTCTAAAAGACCTGGTGACTGACTATTTTGGCAATCATGAAATGCCTGTTGAGCTGAATTTCACGGATGGTCGGGTGTTGCAATTCCGGTTTGCGGTGTACAGCGACAAAATTCAGGGGGCTCATGCGGTGTTGATTGTGGACGATGTCAGCATTCGAAAAAATGTGGAGGATCTGCGCCATGAAGTAGAGCGCGACCCGTTGACTGGCGTATTGAACCGAAGGGGTTTTGATATGACTTTGGAGGCCAGGTTTTCACGACTGTTGCCCGGAGAAACTATGGGGCTCATGTTTCTCGACCTCGACGGATTTAAAGCGGTGAATGACAACCTTGGGCACAAGGCAGGTGATCAAATCCTGAAAACCAGCGCCACTTTGCTGAAAGGCGCCACCCGGAACGTAGATCATGTTGCGCGCTTGGGCGGCGACGAATTCGCCATTATTGTGGCCCGCTGCAATATTCAATTGCTTAAAAACATTGCCGAGCGAATTATTGAATCGTTTGCTTGCGACAAGTTGTTGGTGCGTGTCCGGCAAAACCATGGCTTGACGGTGTCTTGCAGTATTGGTGCGGCCATGCATCCATTGCACGGGCATTCCATTCAGCAACTGCTTGAAATTAGTGATGAGCAAATGTACCAAGCCAAGAAAGCGGGTAAAAATTGTTATCGAATTGCCGGAGTGGCCGGTGAATCGGTAATTCGTGATGCGGCAGTCAAGGTTTGAGTTTGTTGCGTATCTGGGTCAGGCTTTTGTTGACCTCTTTTCTCAAGGCTTTGCCTGTGCTTTTCACCGTGGTTTTCGCGGTCTCTGCGGCGTCTTGGGTGGCGCCTTTCAGTTTCTGAAATTGGCCTTCACGTTGCAGTTGTTTGTTGCCAGTCAGTTCGCCAATTTTTTGTTTGGTCACACCCACTGCCATATTGATTTTGCCTTCGTATTTACCCGCCACTTTTGTATCCTCCCAGTGTGTTCAGCAGTGTAACTTGCCCCGCATTTTCATGGTTAGCCCCAGTGTCGAAGCCGGCAATTAGCCGGTAGCCTTCTAGCAACCCAACTGGAGACATTGCCCATGAAGATTGTTTGGCTGGAAAGCGAGACCGTACGTACCCCCTTGCCACGCCCAGAGTGCGCACACACCTGGACTGAATACCCGTTCACCACGGCAGACACGCTGAAAGAGCGCATCAAGGATGCAGAAATTCTGATCATTAACAAGGTGAAAATCGGCCCAGCCGAGCTGGATGCAGCGCCCAAGCTGAAAATGATTCAGCTGGTGGCCACCGGTACCGACAATGTGGACAAAGTGGCTTGCGCCGAGCGCGGTATCAAGGTGAGCAATGTGGTGAATTACGGTCCTGAATCGGTGGCTGAACACGCAATGGCCTGTATTTTGCAGCTGACCCGCCGTGTGCCGGAGTGGGAGGCATTGGTGCACGATGGCAGTTGGAGCGCATCGCGCTTTTTCTGCTTGCACACACTGCCCATGCGTGGCCTGCACACCCAAACGCTGGGCGTGTTGGGCAGCGGGGCGATTGGTGGCAAGCTGATCGAATTTGCCAAGGCTTTTGGCATGACCATTTTGCACATTGAACGCCAAGGGGTAGACAAGCCGCGCGATGGTTATGTGACCTTTGAGCATGGTTTGGCTCACAGCGATGTGCTTAGCCTGCATTGCCCCTTGAATGAGCAAACCAAAGGCTTGATCGGGCCCGATACCATTCCCAAAATGAAGAAAGGCGCGATTTTGATCAACACCGCACGCGGTGGTTTGGTGCAGTTTGATGCATTGAAACAAGCCATTGAAAGTGGGCACCTGGGTGGCGCTGCACTCGATGTACTGGAAGTGGAACCACCCCCTCGCGATCACCTGATGGTGCAGTGGCAACACCCGCGCTGTATCATCACGCCGCACGTGGCCTGGGGCACTGAAAGTTCGCAAGCCAATGCGGGGCGCTTGGCTGTAAAACATGTCGACGAGTTTATTGCTGAAAACCTTTAAGCAGGCAGCGCCGATTGGCTGTTGTATGAAAAGTACATTTGCTGCACCCAGCCGGTGCGGCAAGTGAATTTAAAGCAATTGCACAAATAATAAGCATCAAAAAGGCTTAGAATGCGTGCATGACACAAACTGAAACGTATACCGCCACCGCCGCTGAAGAAGCCGCCCTCGCAAATGTAACCTTTGCAGACTTTGCGCTGCATCCCAGCATCCAAAAAGCCATTGACGAGCAGGGTTATACACAGCCCACGCCGATTCAAGCCAAAGCCATTCCCGTGGTGCTGACCGGCGTCGACGTCATGGGTGCCGCACAAACCGGAACGGGTAAAACCGCTGGGTTTTCGTTGCCAATTTTGAACCGCTTGATGCCGCTGGCCACTGAGAATACTTCGCCAGCCCGCCACCCGGTGCGTGCGTTGATTTTGACGCCCACCCGTGAGCTGGCTGACCAGGTTGCAGCCAACGTGTTTACTTATGCCAAGCACACGCCGCTGCGTTCTACCGTGGTGTATGGCGGTGTAGACATTAACCCTCAAATTCAGGCTTTGCGCCGTGGTGCCGAATTGGTGATTGCCACGCCAGGCCGCTTGCTGGACCACGTTCAGCAAAAGAGTATTAATTTGGGCCAAGTGCAGGTGCTGGTGCTGGACGAAGCCGACCGCATGCTGGACATGGGCTTTTTGCCCGACCTGCAACGAATTATCAATTTGCTGCCAAAAACCCGCCAGAACCTGTTGTTCTCGGCCACATTTTCGCCTGAAATCCAGAAGCTCGCTAAAAGCTTCATGGTGTCGCCCACGCTGATTGAGGTGGCGCGCCGCAATGCAACTTCAGAAAACATCAAGCAGGTCATTTTCGCGCTCGACAGCGAAGAAGACAAACGCATGGCGGTTTGCCATCTGATTCGAAGCAAAGCGCTGAGCCAGGTGATTGTGTTTTCAAACACGAAGCTGGGCACAGCCCGATTGGCGCGCCACCTTGAAAAGGAAGGCGTATCAAGTACAGCCATTCACGGTGACAAAACCCAGATTGAGCGAACCAAATCGCTGGAAGCGTTCAAGGCTGGTGAGGTAACCGTATTGGTGGCCACCGATGTGGCAGCCCGTGGTTTGGACATTGCTGATTTGCCTTGCGTGATCAACTACGACCTGCCCACCACGCCTGAAGATTACGTGCACCGCATTGGCCGCACAGGTCGCGCGGGTGCCAAGGGCACGGCGTATTCGTTTGTTGTAAAACGCGATGAACGCGCCTTGAAAGACATTGAAAAGCTGATTGGCAAAGCCTTTGTGCGCGAAGAACTTGAGGGTTTTGTGCCCGGGGCGCGGGCGCCAAGGGAAGAGCGAAGTGGTCGCGAAGGTCGCAGTGAGGGGCGCAGCGATGGCCGCACTGAGGGCCGCACCTACGAGGGTCGTTCTGATCGTCGCCCTGCACGCAGTGGCGATGAAGCTGCGCCAGCCCGTGAACGTCGTCCGTCACGTGACATGTCCTATCAAGGTGCCCGTTTCAACGACAACGCGCCAATTCATCGAGATGCCGAATACGAACGCTTGCGCGCCAAGCTGGCCCAAACTCGGGTGAAAGACTCGCTGTTTAACCAGCCTTATCAGGAATCCAAAGAAGACAAGGCGGCTGCTGAAGCTGCGGCTTCGGGTCAATCCGCTTCGGCTGCGAACAAACCCAAGAGCAAGAATGCTGCGCCTGTGGCGTTTTTGTTGGGTGGCAACCCAAGAAACTGAGCCTAGAAACTAAGCAGCCTGTGCTGCTCGGTAGTTGGCCCAAACCGGGGTCGCCAATTCAAGCCACTGAGTTACTTCAGTGGCTTTTATTTTGCCCAAACCAAAGTGTTGCCACACGGTGTTCAAATTCAGCACCGGGTCTTGTTCAGGCACCGCCAACGCGCCGGTTTGCTTGGATAGTTTTTGGCCATCTTCGGCCAATATAACGGGCAAGTGCCAATAGATTGGGGGATTCACAATAGCTTGTGTCTCAAGCCCGCCCTGCAAGGCCTTCCACACGGCAATTTGCCGGGCGGTGGTGTCTGCCAGGTCTTCGCCGCGCACAATGTGCGTCACCTTGCTTGCCAAATCATCGACAACCACGACTAGGTGATAAGCCCAAAACCCATCGCCTCGTTTCAATACAAAATCGCCACTACTGGCATTCAAGTCGTCATTGAATGTAACTAGCCGGTGGTCGTGCCACTGTATTGGCTCGGTCGGGCAGCGAAAACGAATTGCGCGTGCCTCGCGGCCTTCAGGCATGCCTTGGCGGCAAGTGCCGGGGTAAATGCGGTTTTCGCCAAGCGCCCGCTGTGAATTGGCGTCGTCGATTTCCTTTCGGGTGCAGGCGCAGGGGTAGGTTAGGTTCAGAATGTTCAGGTGTTTCAAAGCGGTTTCATACACTGAATGCCGTTGCGATTGCACCCACACCTCGCCTTGCCATTGAAGGCCATGGCGTTTCAAGGTGCGCACAATGTGTTCAACAGAAGCGGTGTCGCAACGCCCCTCGTCAATGTCTTCAATGCGCAATAGCCATTGGCCGTGGTGCACCCTGGCATCCAGAAAGCTGCCCAGTGCGGTGGCCAGCGAACCCAAATGCAGTGGGCCAGTGGGCGAGGGGGCGAATCGGCCAATGTAGGGCGCTTGTGCGAGCATGTTCTGCACTGTTTACTGAGGCGGTTGAAAGTTAAGTTGCACTGTGGCCAGGTGCTTGGTCCACCAGTCGAGCGCCTTGCCTTGGCTTCCGCGTTGCCATGCAAAGCACAGGCTGCTTTGCCGGGTCACATCCTCGGTTTTCTTGATCAGCAAGTCGCCGTTCGCAACTTCGTGCTCAATCAAATTCCAGGGTAGCCAGCCACAACCCAAACCGGCCAGTTGGGCTTTCACCTTGGCTTGCAGATTGGGCACTGTTAGTACCGCCTGCCCGCTCTGCAAACCAAATGTCAGGGGTTTGAAGTTGCGGGAGGTGTCACCCACAGCCACTGCACGGTATTGGCGAATGGTGTCTATGCACAAGGGCTCTTCCGCATGCGCCAGCGGGTGATCGGGCGCCACTGCGAAAACGAAAAGTGATTGGCCAAAGCTTTGAATGTGCAAGCCGGTAGCGCTCGCAAACTGGTTCTGGTCCAGACGGCTGCCAATCAGCAGGTCGGCTCGACCCGAGTACAGGGCCTCCCAAGTGCCCGACAGCACTTCGCTCGAGAAACGCAGCCGGGTGGGGCTTTCCAGCGCATCAAACGCCTGAATCCACGGTATGGCCTTCTCGAACGGCACCACCGAATCCAGCACAATCCGCAACTCGGCCTCCCAGCCACTGGCCACGGCTTTCACACGCTTGGTGAGTGCGTCGGTGCTTTCCAGTAACTTGCGACCCTCCTCCAGCAGGGCTTTGCCCGCCGGGGTCAATTTGGCTTTGTGGCCCGACCGGTCGTAGATCAGAACATCCAGGCTTTCTTCCAGTTGTCGCAGTTGGTAGGTGATTGCCGAAGGGGCTTTGTTCAAGGCCACCGCAGCGGCGGCAAAACTGCCCCGTGCTTCAATCAATTCAAGCAGGGCAAGGCTGTCGAGGTTGATGGTCATGGGGTTCAGTTTTTTTGAATGAGTTCGTCAAATTCTACGCCTTGTTCGGCTGCATGGCACCACCTACACTGAATTCATCATTCAACAGGAGGTTGAACATGTTCCAGATCAGAAAATCCAGCGAGCGCGGTTATGCCAACCATGGTTGGCTCGAAAGCTATCACAGCTTCTCCTTTTCCAGCTACTACGATCCCAAGCACATGGGTTTTGGCCCCTTGCGCGTGATCAATGAAGACATTGTTCAACCGCAAACCGGGTTTGGTACCCACGGCCACCGCGACATGGAAATCATCACCTACATGTTGAGTGGCGAATTAAGTCATCGGGACAGCTTGGGCGGTGGTTCGGCCATCAAGCCCAATCAGATTCAGCGCATGAGCGCAGGCACCGGTATTCGCCATTCCGAAATGAATGCGCACAAAACCGAGGCTGCGCACTTGCTGCAAATCTGGATTGAACCCGCGGTGAATGGCGTTGAACCCGGCTACAAAGACCACGACCTGGATCCGGAAAGTATTACCGGCCAGTTGGGACTGGTGGTAACAGGCGACAAAGCCGAGGCCGAGGCAAAGAAAATTGCCTTCATTCACCAGGACGCAAAAATGTACGCTGGCCGCTTGAGCAATCAAAGCGTGCACCGCGAGCTGGACCCCGCACGCAAAGGGTATCTGCATGTGGCCAAGGGTTCTCTGAGCGTGGGCAATGTGCTGTTGCAAACCGGCGACGCACTCTTGATTGCAGGTGAACGTGAGCTGAATTTTGATGTAAGTGAACAGGCCGAAGTTCTTTTCTTCGACTTGCCCGCTTGATTGTTACAACAACGAGGGAGTAAAAAATGACACAAGTTGCAATTGTTTATCACAGCGGTTATGGCCATACAGCGAAGGTGGCTCAGTTTGTTCAGCAGGGCGTGGATGCGGTAGGGGGCGTACAAAGCCATCTTGTTTCCGTGAATGACGTGAACGACGCCACATGGGACGTGTTGGCCAAGGCTGACGCCATTATTTTTGGCTCGCCCACTTACATGGGCGGTGCTTCGGCAGACTTCAAAAAGTTCGCTGATGCGTCCAGCAAAGTGTGGTTTAGCCAAGGCTGGAAAAACAAGGTGGCGGGTGGTTTTACCAACTCGCTTTCCATGAGTGGCGACAAGCTCAGCACGCTGCAATATTTTGTTACCTTCGCCATGCAACACGGCATGATCTGGGTGGGCAGTGCCACACCCGGCGCGCAAAAGCCAGGTGATGTGGCAGAACTGAATCGTGTGGGCTCTTGGGTGGGCGTGATGACCCAATCCGACAATGCCCCTGCAGACGTGACTCCGCCTGCGTCTGACCTTGAAACTGCGAAGATTTATGGCAGCAGGGTGGCCGAGTTTGCAAAGAAGTTGTCGGCCTAATAGTTAGCCCAAGACGTGAATGGGCTGTAATCAAATATCCGTTTGCGGATAAAATGGGGGGATGACTAATTCATCCCCCACATTGCCTTCCACGTTTGTTCACCTGCGCATGCACACCGAGTTCTCGGTGCTCGACGGCATGGTGCGCGTGGGCGAGGCTGTCAAAGCCGCCGCTGGCTGCGGTATGCCTGCCCTGGCCATTTCCGACCTGTCCAACCTGTTTGGTCTGATCAAGTTTTACGGCAAGGCGCGTGGTGCTGGAGTTAAGCCAATTGCTGCTTGCGATGTGTGGATTGAAAGCGACCGCGACGAAGAACAACCCGCACGCATGTTGCTGCTGGTGCAAAACCACAAAGGTTATTTGCAACTTTGCGAGCTTCTTAGCCGTGCTTTCTTGCGCAATCAAAAACGCGGAAAAGCCACACTGAAGTTTGAATGGTTTGATGAAGTGGGTTGCGATGGCTTGATCGCGGTGTCTGGTTTTACAAATTCCGATGTTGGCCAATTTCTGCTGGGCGGCAACATGGCCCGCGCAGAAGATTCAGCCCGAAAATTCCTGAAACACTTTGAAGGCCGGTACTACATCGAGCTGCAACGCGATGGGTCCACCCAAGCCGAAAACCTGGTGAATTTGAGTTGCCAACTGGCCGCCAAATTGCAGTTGCCCGTGGTGGCCACACACCCAATCCAGTTTTTGAAGCCCGAAGACTTCCGTGCGCATGAAGCGCGGGTGTGTATTGCGCAGGGCGAAATTTTGTCCAACCCACGCAGGCCTCGCCGCTTCACCGAGCAGCAGTACTTCAAAACCGCGCAGGAAATGGCGGAACTGTTTGCCGATATACCCAGCGCCATTCGCAACAGCATTCGAATTGCCCAGCGTTGTAATTTAACGCTTGAATTGGGCAAGCCCAAGCTGCCCGCATTCCCCACGCCCGACGGCATGACGCTGGATGATTTCCTGGTGCATTTGTCCAAGGAAGGCTTGGAAAAGCGCCTGGCCCACCTGTTCCCGAATATCGAGGAACGGGAAAAAATGCGCCCGGATTACGAAGCACGTTTGAAAATTGAATGCGACACCATCATCGGCATGGGCTTTCCCGGTTACTTCCTGATTGTTCAGGACTTCATTAACTGGGGCAAACAAAATGGTGTGCCCGTGGGTCCCGGCCGGGGCTCGGGTGCGGGTTCGCTGGTGGCGTACGCCCTGGGCATTACTGATCTTGACCCGCTGCGGTACGACTTGCTGTTCGAGCGCTTCTTGAACCCCGAGCGGGTTTCAATGCCCGACTTCGACATTGACTTCTGTCAGGACAACCGCGACCGAGTCATCGACTACGTGAAGCAAAACTACGGGCGCGATGCGGTCAGCCAAATCGCCACCTTCGGTACATTGGGCGCGAAGGCTGTTATTCGCGATGCAGGCCGCGTGCTCGACATGCCCTATATGTATTGCGATGGCTTGTCGAAACTGATTCCTCAAACACCCGCCGACCCTTGGGACCTGGACCGCGCCATGGCCGACGAACCCACCTTCCGCGAGCGGGTGGAAAACGAAGACGAAGCCAAGGAAATTATTGCCGTGGCCCGGCCACTGGAAGGCCTGACCCGCAACGTGGGTATGCACGCCGGTGGCGTGTTGATCGCGCCAGGCAAACTGACTGACTTCTGCCCTTTGTATTGCGCCGATGGTTCTACTGATTCCGTGGTGTCGCAGTACGACAAAGACGACGTCGAAGCCGTGGGCCTTGTGAAGTTCGACTTCTTGGGTTTGCGCAACCTGACTATTCTGGATTGGGCTGTGCGCTGGGTGCGCGAGAATTACGAAGATCAGCGCGACTTCCGCCTGGAAGACCTGCCGCTGAACGACCCGGCTGTGTACCAGTTGTTTTCCGATGGCAACACCACCGCTGTGTTTCAGTCTGAATCGCGTTCCGCGAAAGACCTTGAAAAGAAGCTCAAGCCCGACAACTTCGAAGACATCATCGCCTTGATGGCGCTGAACCGCCCTGGCCCCTTGGGTTCCGGCATGGTGGACGACTTCATTGCCCGTAAAAAAGAAACTTCGAAAACCGGTAAAGGGCGTGCCGAGTGGTACTTCCACCCCAAGCTTGAAGGCATTCTGAAAAGCACCTATGGCGTGATTGTTTACCAAGAGCAGGTGATGCTGGTCGCCCAGATTTTGGCTGGCTACAGCCTGGGTGGCGCTGACTTGCTTCGCCGTGCGATGGGTAAAAAGAAGCCCGAAGAAATGGCCAAGCAGCGTGAAATTTTCACGACCGGTGCAACCGAGCGCGGTGTAGACCCGGCGGTGGCCAAGCAGCTTTTCGATTTGATGGAAAAGTTTGCGGAATATGGTTTCAACAAATCGCACTCGGCTGCGTACGCACTGATTGCGTACCACACCGCCTGGTTGAAGGCTCATTACCCCGCTGAGTTCATGGCGGCGTCCATGAGTTCAGACATGGACGACACCGACAAAGTAAAAATCTTTGTTGAAGACGCCATGGCCATGTGCCAGGTGCCAGGTAAAAAAGCGGGCACCACAGTCACCATGCTGGGCCCAGATGTGAACGAATCCAACTTCCGTTTTACGGCGGTGCGCATTGATGGTGAAAAACGCGCCAGTGCCATTCGCTACGGTTTGGGCGCGGTGAAAGGTACCGGTCAGGCCGCCTGCGAAGCCATTGTCGCCGAACGCAGTGCCAATGGCCCGTTCACCAGTCTGTTCGACTTTGTGAAACGTGTGGACAGCAAACAAATCAACCGCCGGGTGATTGAAGCACTGATCCGCGCAGGCGCATTCGATGCCTTGAACCCTGACCGTGCCAAATTGTTGGCCAGTTCGGGTCAGGCCATGGAATGGGCAGCACAGCAAGCTGCCACAGCGGCGCAAGTCAGCCTGTTTGGTGAAGACCTTGGGGGCGATGCGCCGCCGGAATTGGTGGAAGTACCCACCTGGAGCGAGCGCGAAAAACTGCAACAAGAAAAAGCGGCCTTGGGTTATTACTTCAGCGGGCACCTGTTTAAAGCCGATGAAGCGAATGTGCGCCAGTTTGTAAAGTTGCGCCTGAAAGACCTTTCGCCTGGCCGGGACATGGTGTGGATGGCCGGTGTTATCGCATCGCTGCGCACCATGATGACCAAGCGTGGAAAAATGGCCATTGTGTTGCTCGACGATTCCACGGCACAGGTTGAGTTGTCCATTTTCAATGAGCAGTTTGAGGCCAATCGCAACTTGTTGAAAGAAGACTCCTTGCTGGTTTTACAGGGCAAGGTGTCTGAAGATTCGTACACCGGTGGTTTGCGAATTTCAGCCGAGAACCTGTATTCGCTGGCCAGTGCGCGTGCTCACTTTGTCAGCCGCTTGAGGCTGAGTATGAATGGGCAATCGGATGCTGAAAAGCTGCGCGCCATGCTGGAACCGTTTCGTGACCCGGAGCAGGGTTGCCTGGTTGAAATTGACTATCACAATGGCCATGCAGCCTGCGTGGCCCAGTTGAGCAGTGAATGGAAAGTGCGGCCCGAAGAAGATTTGCTGATTGAAATGCAAGGCTGGCTGGGTGAGGGCAAGGCGAAATGGGTGTTTGGCTAGACGAGCGGCCTTATTCTTCCAGCCAACTCAGCGGGGCTGCCCGATTCCTCACCGAAAACAGCTTCATCCCTTTTTGAATTCATTCTTGCTCACCTCGCTCAATGGAATGGACGCCTCCAA
>NZ_DFOZ01000001.1:0-207250 GCF_002377005.1 Limnobacter sp. UBA3528
GGACGAATTCACCAGAATACGCAGTTTTGGTTGGCTTGAATTTGATACCTTCGTCTGTCACCTGATCCCAACGCAATAGGCGCACCTCGGTTCCGCGTTGGTAAAGCAGGTACAGCAAATCTATTTAGCACTGCACCATGGGCCCTGAGCTGGTAGGGCGCTTGTCTTTACCGATGGCCAAGTTCCTATGAATGGCCAAGTACTGTTCATCTGTCATGTATACATCGCGGGCCTGGGGTTTTTCAACCGTTACGTCTCTAGCTGGGTTTGAATTGAGCAAACCGCGCCGACAGCACCAGGCGAAGAATTTGCTGAGATGGCCTTTGTAGGCCTGAGCTGATCGCCGCCCCTCCCAATTATCAAGAAATTGGGCTAACCGTGATCGCTTGACCTGAACTAGGTCAAAATCGAGCCAGAGAGCTAACTGGTGTTCAGCGCTGCTTCTGTAGCTATGGCTACGCATTAAATAATTTTGTTTGATCGTGTTGAAGTAGTTTTTCTTCGATGTGCTTATTCAGTAACGTGTCGCGTTAGTTTCAAGAAAATCTCTTCGCAGTATTGGCCTGATGCGTCTTGTTTAGCTAGGGATTGTATTTCCACTTGAATAAAGGTAGGTTCACCTGAAATTAAATGGAGGTCGAGTCGTGATTCCTAAAGTACGCAACGCATTATTTTTTTGGTCAATTGTGTTTTTGTTGATAGCGCCGTTACTGATGTATTTTCGTCAGTTCCATGGTCCTCTAAGTAGTGACCCCGATGATTGGGCGAAGGCGGGAGATTTTTTTGGTGGTATTTATTCAGTCGTTATCGGCGGGTTGACCCTCACAATTTTAGTGAATCAAGCCACCATGCAGCAGCGCTTGGAGAAGTTTCAATATGACCAAAATTATCTGGTACGAGCACGCAGCGATGTTGAGTATTACTTGGATAGGCTTTATGAGGACATAAAGTTGGAGCTACCAAAAATTGCGCGTAATGCCCTAAATATCGATCCCGAGCACCGCTTAAATGACTTCCTGAATTTCTTTGATCAAACCAGTGGAAAGGTGTTTCAGCAAACAAATGTTTCTTCGGGTGTCTCAGGTCGAATATTTTCAAGTTGGCTTGCTTTGCACGCCATTCTTGTGGCGCTCCGCGAAAGTAAAGAGACCGCCTACGAACAGGAGTTAACTTTCGCATTAACCAAGATTCATTCCAGACTTTCTTACTCAACCGCGAAAGCTGTGGAGCAGTTTGTATCGCAGATTGCTGGCGATAGGCTCGGATTGAAGCTGTTTTTCACTAAAGGGGAGGAGACCAAATGAGTTTAGGTATCAGTCGGCCGCCGTTACCGCTTGGCAATGGATTTCAGATCAAGCTCCGGATTCCTCAGATAAGTTGTTGCTCTCGATATAGCATAGGTATAGAACAGGAGAACAGAGGGTCGGTTTTTTAACCCTGGTCTTTTTTGTTTTCCGTATTGTTTATTGCGTAGCAATCGTCGTTAAGCCGCCACCCCGAACAAGGCCCCCACACCTGCGGTCAGGCCCATGGCCAAGGCGCCCCAGAAAGTGACGCGCACCGCCGCCACACGCATGGAAGAACCGCCCGCCTTTGCAGCCAATGCACCCAAAGCTGCCAGGAAAAACAGTGCGCTTCCAGCAACGCCCCACATCAGTAAATTTGCTGGTAACAGCAAAGCCACCAGCAAAGGCAAAAAGGCACCTGCAGCAAATGTGGCCGCTGAGGCCAAAGCGGCTTGCACAGGTTTGGCAGCGAGTGTGTCAGACAAACCGAGTTCGTCCCGTGCGTGTGCGCCCAGTGCATCATGTGCCATCAATTGAGTGGCCACCTGTTGTGCCAGGTTCTCATCAAGCCCCCGATCGACATAAATCGAAGTCAACTCAGCATGTTCATGGTCGGGCTGATTGGCCAGTTCGGCGCGTTCGCGCGCAAGGTCGGCGTTTTCCGTATCGGCTTGCGAGCTGACAGACACATACTCGCCCGCTGCCATGGACATGGCACCAGCTACCAAACTGGCTACACCTGCGACCAGTATTGCCTTTGAGCCAGCACCTGTTGCAGCCACACCCAACACCAGGCTGGCGGTGGACACAATGCCGTCATTTGCGCCAAGCACTGCGGCGCGCAGCCAGCCGGTGCGGTGGCCTTTGTGTTTTTCAAGGTGTCTCATGCGCAGTTTTACAGGTGAGTTTTTGTTAGGGGTATTGTGGCGCAGTAGTATGGATCTGTAATCAATAATAACAAGGGTGGGGACAGATGGATGAATTCGATTTCGTCATCGTGGGCGCTGGGTCTTCCGGTTGTGTGATGGCCAACAGGCTTACTGCATGCGGGCGGTTCAAGGTGTTGTTGCTTGAAGCCGGCCCTACGGACCAAAAAAATCCATTAATTAAAATGCCGGCTGGTATTGCCGCACTGGTGTACAGCCAAAAGTACACATGGCGATACTGGAGCACGCCGCAAGCGCATTTGGGCAATCGTGAAATGTTTCAGCCCCGGGGTAGAACGCTGGGTGGATCAAGCTCAATCAATGCGTGCGTGAATATTCGCGGCAATGCGGCAGATTTCAATTTGTGGGCTGATTTGGGGTGCGATGGTTGGTCTTACGACGACGTGCTGCCTTACTTTAAAAAGTCTGAAAGCTATGCCCCTTTGCAGCAAGGCCACAACAGCGAGCTATCAAAGTTTCATGGTGCTAACGGCCCATTGCATATTTCAAGTTCGGCGCATTTGAATCCGGTTTCTGCCGCGTTTGTGCAGGCGGGTATTCAGGCGGGTTGGCCAGAGAATAATGATTTCAACGGGGCAAGCCAAACCGGGTTTGGAATTTACAAGTCGTATCACAAAGATGGTCAGCGATTCAGCAATGCGAGGGCTTACTTGTGGCCAGTGATGGATCGCCCAAATTTGACAGTGATCACCGATATTCGGGTAAGCCGGGTGGTGTTCGAGGGCAAACAGGCTGTTGGGGTTGAATACTTGGCTCAAGGTTTGAGAAAGGTAGCCAAAGCCAGGTGTGAGGTGGTGTTGAGTGCGGGTACCTTTAATACCCCCCAAGTTTTGATGTTGTCGGGTGTGGGGCCGAAGGCTGAACTGGACCGCCACAACATTGAAGTTCAGCACGACTTGCCCGGCGTGGGAAAAAATTTGCAGGATCACCTGGACGTATTTTTGGTGATGAAAGCAAAGCCCGGTGTAACCATTTCACTGAACCCTTTGGCCTTGGGCCGCCGGTTTCTGGAATTGTTCAAGTACCTGTTTTTCAAGAAAGGCGAATTCAGCAGCCACCTGGCTGAGGCAGGTGGTTTTGTGAAATCTGCTGAAAGTGAGCCGATTGAAGACCTGCAGTTTCACGTGGTGCCTTTGCCAGCCACCAGGCATGGCTTGAATTTGTGGCCCATGTTTGGGCATTACGCTTACTCGGTGATGGCGTACGATCTTCGCCCGCTTTCCCGCGGAGAAGTTCGTTTGAAAAGTGCAGACCCGATGCAAGACCCAGAGATTGATCCAAATTATGGTGCGCATCAGCGCGACATAGATCGCTTGGTCAAGGCCATTAAAATTCTGCGAAATGTGGTCAAGCAGCCCACATTGCAAGCGTACAGTCGATCGGAAATTGCACCTGGTGCTGGTGTGCAAACGGATTCGGAACTGGAGCGCTGGGTTCGCCAAACCGCGGAAACTGCCTATCACCCAGTGGGCACTTGCAAAATGGGCGTAGACGATATGGCCGTGGTGGATTCGCGCTTGTGTGTGCGGGGGCTCACTGGTTTGCGAATTGTGGACTGTTCAATCATGCCGACCTTGGTGGGTGGCAACACCAACGCTGCTGCTACCATGATTGCGGAGAAGGCTGCTGACATGGTGTTGCAGGAGTTTGCTCGGCAAGCGCTTGGAGAAGGTGTGGAGGCTGCGCAGCCGGTGTTGGGCGCCATACCTGCCATGGCGCGAGGCGATTGACTTGAGCTGACCCGATTCACTTGTTCTCACCCTACAGCGATAGTTGCTAGCCTGAATGTTTAATCATTTCAGGCAAGGTCTAGACTTGGCTCACATTCAGTTTCTAAATGCTTCGACCAGCGTGCAGTTTGTATCCGAGTATTCAAAATCAGTGTTGATCGACATCATGCATAGGGCTGGTGTCGCATCAATATTGATTACGAGCACTGCACGTACCCCAGCCGATCAAGCGCGCATTATGTACGACAACATTGAGAGGTACGGTGTGGCACACCAGAAGCTTCTTTATGGCAAGTACGGTGATCGAGTGATTGATGAATACAGCAAACACAAAGCAAAAAATCATCGCAAGGAGTTCATTGTGTCGATGATGAAAGCAAAAATCATCGCGCTAGACCCATCTAAAGTGTCGAACCATGTTGCTGATCCAACGAAACTCAATGTGATTGATATTGCACCGTCCAGTATTCAGCCAAGTTTGCGCCAGCGATTTGTTGAGGCGGTTAAGGGCGAGGGTAGGGTGTCGAAGTATTTGGGGCCTCCATCCGATCCGGCCTATCATTTGGAAATTCCTCAGCCGGGTAAATCATGATCAAAGCAACTTTAGCTGTATTGATGTTGACCATTTCCGCATCGATATTCAGCCCAGTGTGGGCTGCATCTTCAACTGCATGTGTTTTTGAAAGCAGTGGGGTGGATTTACAAAAAATCAAAAGTTCGAAGCATGTGCTCGGTTTTGAAGAGATAGAAAAGAAAGTTCGCTACACCGGAAACCTGAAAGGGGTGGGGGGCTTTTATCTGGAATTGTTTGGCTGCAACCATTACGGCGCAAGGCTGACAGTTTTACTTGGGCCAGATGACGACACTACAGTTTTGCGTAGAGTTTTACGTGTGGTGCCTGACTTGTTGTTTGCTGAAGCGGACAGCCTAAAGGTAAAAAAAGCGCTGCTTGATATTCAAGCGGATGGATTTACAACACCATTGCATTTGGCTGATTTGGCGAAAGAGCTTGGACTGACCGACGTGAGTGTTCAGGTGACTGAGGTGGAAGGCATGGGCGTGTTGGTGCTTCAGTTTTATGGGGGTTAGGTGTTTCGAGGACTGTTGGTCCAAAGACAGCTTTTTGGCCGGAGAGGTCGTTAGCGGCTGGTGGCTAAAACGTCTGAGTTGTTGGCGAAAACAGACTTCGAAAGCTAGATGGCATCTGAAGATTGTTCCACTCTTAAGGACGCAATTCTAAGCTCACCATTTGTTGATAAATAACTAGGGTTTATTTTTCATTCGGTTCATGCAATGCTTGCCAAGTATTTGAAATAGTCAAGTTCATGAAATAACTTGCGACGTTCGGATAAAAGGATATCGCCGTTATTTTTAGATAAATCAAGTTAGAGTGTTTGGCTATGAACATAATCAACCAGTCTAATCAACATGAAAATTGGTTTGAGGCGCTTGCCTTGTGGAATCAAATTGCCAACTGGATTTCCTACAAAACATCCGAGCGTCAGTTGCGGCAACAGTTCAAAACAATGGCGGTCTATCTTTGGAATGAGAAAGATTGGCTAAAGGGTCAGTACCCAGAGCAATCCAAGTTCATAGAAAACCAAATTAACATCTCAAAATACATGCGTGTGATTGGAGATCTAGCCAACACAGTGAAACACCGAAACATCTCAAAGTATCTGCGCTCTGAGATGAGGCAGACTAATTACTTTGGCAAAGTCACGCTTGGCTGCGGGGCCTCGCGTCGCATGTACTACATTGACCTGGGTAAGGGAGAACACGAAGAGGTGTATCAGATTCTCCGCGGCGCTCTTGAAGAGTTCTCCACACTTAGGCAGCGTTTGTTGTCGGGAGCGAAGTGAATGCGCTCTAACTATTCTGTCGAGAGGGGCCGCCTACAAGCTGCGCTTGTGGGTTTCCTTCGCGGCTTTACCGCTACGGCGGCCCCTCACGTCAAACGTTAGCTTAAGGAAGTGATGTGACCGATAATTGGCCAATTAGTGAACGTCATGTCCATCTTCAAGGTGGGTTACTGGCGATTAATCCTCCTCAATCGGAGAGGGTTTCGCTTTGGCCGACCACCACGGACAATAAAAAGCTGGAACTGAAGCTACCAACATACGGCAGTCTTTATTCAAAGCTGAAGGCGCTGAAATTAGAGATTGTTGGCGTTGAATTTACCACTCATGAGGGGGAAGCGATCGGTTCTTCACCTCCGCAGTGGCGCCCGTACGCACAACAGGAAAAAAATTGGGTTAACTGGGATGCATTTCAACTTTGGGGACAGCTTGGGAATTCGGCATACAGCCATAAAAATGGGCTTTTCTATGACCTTTCGAAGAGAATTTCTTACCAACTTTCATCGCTAAGTGAACGGCTGAAAGAGTTGTCGCTTGCGTACAGGGCACAGCTTAATGCTCTTCGCATCAAAGGTAATCCTGAGCTTAGCGGGCGGTTTCAAGACGGCTTCACTGAGTTAACCTATCAAAAATTCCAGTCTTTTTTGTTCGAGTCCTGCATTTTACGTGATTACCTTTCTGAACTTGTATACAACTTTTCCCGATCCGGAGATTTGAGAGAGGAGAGAGAAATCACGACTGCCGGTGGTTTACTGAAGTTATTGAAGAAAAAAACGGATTTGACCGATTTAGAGGCCGTCTTCTTAAATATGATGAGTAGCGATGGCTGGCTTAAAGAGCTTGGTGACTACCGCGACTTAGTAATGCACTCTGCACCTATCAGCATGGTAAATCACAAGCTTTATTGTATTAAGGAAGTTGTGACCCTGCCCTCTGACAAAATGATACAAGTTGTTCGATTCCCAATCCCCAAAGACCCAGAGACCCTCTACAAAGAGAGAAGTAGAAGGGACGATTTTGATAGGTACATACGCCAATTCGAACTGATAGCAAAGGCTGCGCTTGAAGATTACGGCAAGTATGATTGTCTGCAGTATGCACACAAAGTCACCAATTTTCTTTCTAATCTTGCTCTATCTTGTGCGTCACTTTCCCCTTACAAACCGATGGTCCAGGAATTCGTAAAATCTGGTTCAGATATGAAGTCAGAATTCAAGTATGTATCAAGCTAACCAAGGGCTGCAGCGGACCGCTTTTCCGGCGCGCTGCGCCTCCAAATCGGCCGCTGAGCCCAGGCATTAGGTTTAAAAAGACGGACTGTCTCAACTTATTAGGAATTTGTATGCCAAATGAAATCTGGGCGGCACTTGTTGGTGTTGGCGGCGCATTGATTGGGGTTTGGTATGGCGCAAAGCTGACAAAAAAAGCGGCAATCGAACTCGTGGTGCAACAAGAGAAAGGCAGATTCTTGTCGAGTTTCAGCGATACACTTCTTCGATTAAGCCGGCCTGTCGAAGAGCAAGGAATCGGCGAAGCAAATTCAGTGCTTCAGGAGCATTATTCAAAACATCTGGCTGCATATCTCCGTTTGCGTGTAGCTGTTCCTTCCACCTACCATAATGCCATAGAGGCGGCTTGGGCTAAGTACACCCAAGATGATGAGTACGAGCTGCAAGAGGAAAAGGAAATTTACAGGTTTGCTTATGTACTCAACGGTAAGAACGATGAGGAAATGCAGACGTTGGCAATTAAGCATATAAACGCGTTGATCGGGGCCATTCATGAAACCTAACATCACAATCCACCGGAACTTCGGCAAGCTAAGCTTGCCTACGTCCAGTGATTTTCAACGTTCTGTGTAGGTGAACATGGTTCATGCATTCGAAAAGCTGATGTCTGATGCGATGTTTACTCAGAGCCTTGGCGAAATGGTGTTGGCGGTTGGTCGCCTTGAGGGAGTGCTTTTGGATTTTTTGGCTGAGCAAGGGGTTGCTATCGGAAAAAAGACACCATTGGGCGGGCTTATAAAGCAATTGGAATCTAGAGGGAATCTCAGTGACACAGTGAGCTATCACCTGAACTTTCTATTAAGTCAAAGAAACTATTTCGTACATAAAATTGCCCAGCTCATGCATGGGTATGAGGTTGAAAGTAAAGAAATTGAAACCTTCAGGGACAGGGTTAAAAACCTTCGGGAACAGATAGAGTTTTTTGCAAGCATGTTCAACGAGTCCCCAACTCGCACACACATAGAACAAGGCGCTCCAGCCGACCGCCAAAGCGGCGGCTGAGCTCATCGTTATCCAAAGTCGGTTTATGACCACTTTGTAGACGTTCTAAGTAAACAGTCCCAAAGGCCGCTCTGGCCGAAAACCAGCCTCTCAACCATCAATATTTCAACAAAAAATACGAACTTGCACGTGCTTGTTCACATCTACCGACGTTTTCGTAAAACGTCGTGATGAATTTAAAACCCACTAATCCAACGATAAAAAAAATATCCATACCGAGTAACACGTTTACTTTAGTAATCTTGCCAATATCGGGGTGAGGTGCGTAAATAATTAGCCTTTGCCAACCCCCAAAAACCTTCTTCCCTAAACCACCCTCTCAATCAGCCACACCAAAAAAACCACCACGCCAACCCCCACCAAGCCAGTCACAATGCCAGCAATAAGCGCCAGGCCGTCTCGCGCCATTAGGCCAAGCCCAATCAAGATGAGTGCCACAGCGGGGGTACCGTTGCCGCCGGGTATGGGCAGAAAAATAATGAAGCCCATCAAGGCGATGAAGGGTACCAGCCAGCCGCGGTGGGTGGGGCTGCTTAGCGACAGCAATCGCGGTTTGCAAATGCGGTCGGCTTTGGTGTATATCCAGCTTAAAATTTTGATTAGCCGGGTGGCCGTAGCTTTGGACAACGTTACCCGGCATACCCTTTCAGGCAGGCCGTGGCCGCTGTCGTTGATCCACATCATGCGGGCTATGGCCCATATGCCAAACGAGAACAAAAAGCCTGAAAAGGGAATGGGCAGCAGCGTAAGCACTGCCAGAAAAAGCAGCAGCGCGCCGTGGGCTGATTCGCCGTGCATGTCGGCGAGAAAGCGCACGGAAACCTGGTCTTCGTGAGGGTGTTCAACAGCCAGTTTAAGGCGCAGCAGTAAATCATTCATGCTGATGAGTATACCGTTGCAGCGTTACACCCTTTACACCGTTTAGCGATAGCCTCCATCGGCCATGACAACTTGCCCCATTAAATAGGGCATGGTGAGTAAGTGCAATGCACATTGAGCCATTTCATCAGGCTCTGCCCAGCGTTTCATCCAGATTTTTGACGATTCTTTTTCGCGCACGTCGGGGGGTAGGGTGGCATTCAGGTCTGTCTTGATCCATCCGGGTGCCAATCCGTTAATGCAAATTTGGTCTTCTGATAATTTTTCTGCGGCCACGCGCACAAACAAGTTGTTGGCGGCCTTGGATGCATCGTAGTGGGCAGAAACCGGGTCCCAACTGTTAATACCGTTGGTTGAAGTAACCAACACAATGCGGCCGCGAAAGTCGCCGTGTAGCGGGTTGTTTTTCATTTGCAGGGCTGCGTATTTGGTGACCAAAAAGCTGCCTGTGGCATTGGTGTTTTGAACTTGGTCCCACTCGGCCTGGGTTTGGTCAAAAAATTCGGTGTTGGGTGATATGCCTGCGCTGTGGATCACATGGTCAATGTTGATGCCTTCGCGCCCAATGGCCTCAAAGAATGCGGCAACCGATACTTCCTGACCCACTTCGCATGGAAATGCCTTGGCTTGTACCTTTGGGTTGGCTTGCTGGATTTGCAGCAAGGCCGCTTGTGTTTTTTCAGGTTTGCGGCTGGCCGACACCACCACGTTGCCGCCCGCTTTGGCCACTGCCAGGGCGCAGGTAAGGCCAATGCCGCTGGCGCCGCCGGTGATCACTGTCCAGGTGTTGGAAAAATCAAAATGCGCTGTAGCCATGCCTTACCCCTTTTTGTTGTTGGGTATTCAGTTTGGCACAGCGGTAAAGTTTTGTTGAAGTCTAATTGGGGTGTGGTTTGGGCTTTGTTCTACGCATAACCCTTTACGCCCAGTTCGCGGCCCATGCCGCCGAATACGCGTTCTGTGCCGTCGACCAGTTCGGCCACGGGCTGTTTGAAGTCGGTGGCTATCCAGCTTTGGCACAGGTGAATGATCACGCCCACTGCGCTTTTGGCCATCACGCGCAATACCTTGTCGGGTACTTTGGGGCCGCCTAAAAATGGGCGGGTGAATTGCAGAAGCAGGTCGACAAAGGCGTCGTAGCGCTCGCCGTACATTTCGCCCAATTGGCCGCGCACGCTCATGGCTTCAATCAAAATTAATCGGGCCTTGGCGGGGTTGCGCTTTACAAAACCGAAGCTTTCCTGCAAGCCAGCATGCACCAGTTTGCGGGCGTCCATCAAATAAGGTGCTACCGCGGCCAGAATGGACTGCATGTATTCACGGGTTGCAGATTCGTAAGCGGCGGTTAATAGCGCTTCTCGGCTGGGGAAGGCTTCATAAAAATAGCGCTTGGTCAGCCCGGCCTGCGAACAAATGGCATCAATACTCACCGCTGCAAATCCTTGTTCACCGAACAAATGCACGGCGGCGTCCACCAGAGCCTGCTTGCGGGCGGCTTGGCGTTCTTCGGCGGACTTGCCGCCGTAACTGCGCGGGGTTGCTTGCGCGGGCAGGGTGGTTTTGAGTTCAGTCAATGGAATATCTCAAAGTATTTGACACTGAATCGTATCACATTTATTCTAGCATTGAATATCTGATACTAAGTCGTGTCAAATTATCCAAAATTCCATTTAACCTTAGGCTGTTTGCGATGAAACGCTCGTTTATGTATGGCTTGGCCTTGGCCAGCGCCTTGTTGTTGACAGCCTGTGGAGGCGACTCATCCAACAACTCAAGTGCCGCAGTTCGGTCAATTCAAGCAAGTGGGGCGGGCTTTTGTACACCCATGCAGGGCACTGCGCAGCAGGGGCGGGTGGTGACTTCCTGGAAAACTGCGCCTGGCGACGCGCTGATTACGCACCCCATCAGTGGGCTGACAGTTCGCCAATCGTTTGCGCCCCACTGGGCAGGCAATGTGGTACGCCTGCGTTTAAGCAATCGGTATTCAAGCCTGCCGGTCACGTTTACCAACATTCATTTGGCCGAGGAAGCCGCACCGGGCAGTGCCAACATGGTGCCCAACACAGAATGCCTGCTCACCTTCAACGGCCGGCCCAGCGTGACACTGCAAGCGGGTGAAACCGTGGTGAGCGACTGGATTGCTTACCCGGTAGAAGCCTTTCGGCGCGTGGGGGTTAGTTTTTATGCGCCAGGACTTACGCCCCAGGTTACCCGCCATTTGAATGCGAACGAGGTGCTGTACCTCAGCTTGCCCGGCGACTACACAAGCAGTGCCGATGGCAGCATGTTTATTGCTGCGCCCGAGGGGTACACCGCCAATTTTCTCGTGATTGAAGCGTTGGAGGTATTGGCCCCGAAGAATGTAAGCACGGTTGTGGCGGTGGGCGATTCCATTACCGATGGATCTGATTCAACCACGGCTTTTTTAAGTGGCCAAGGCTCGCCCTTGGTGGCCACTGACCAACGTTACCCCAACCATTTGCAGCGCAGGTTCAACAGTGCAGGTATGCCTTTCACAGTGGCCAATGCGGGCATTGGTGGCAACGAGTTGCTACGCGACGGTTGGCTGCCCCAGTTTGGCAAGGCACTGCTGACCCGTTTCGATGCGGATGTACTGCAAACCCAAGGTGTAAGCCATGTGTTGGTGATGATAGGCACCAACGACTTCGGGAACCCCAAGCCGGGGCAGGCGCCCACATCTGATGCATTGATTGCCGGGTACAAAGAGTTGATTGCCAAAGCAAAAAATGCAGGGTTGAAAATTATTCTGGGCACCATACCGCCAGCAGAAGGCACAGTGACTGAATTGGTACCCGTACTACACGGCACCGCTGCAGCACGGCGCGCGCGTGATGAAACCAACGCCTGGATACGCAGCCAAACCTTGAGCGACGGCATGGTGGATTTTGAGCAATGCCTGGAAGACAAAAACCGCAAGGGTTTTTTGGCTGAAGAATACAACAGTGGTGACAACCTGCACCCCAACCCTGCAGGCTACGCCGTCATGGCCGACTGCGTGAATTTGAATCTGTTCGAGAGACAACCATGAAATTCCTGTGTTCAAGCAGTACTAGTGCGGCCTCAATTTTTTTATCAGTCGTGTTTTTGGCGGGCTGTTTAAGTAACAGCGAAAGCCCGGTTGTAGCCAACACCGCAACAGTTTCTGGCAGTGCAGTGCAGCCCGCGCAAGTCAACATGGGCGAGCAAACCATTGCCATGCGCAATGCCAATGGCCGGGTAGAAGTGTTGAAGAATCCGTTGCGGATACGGTTTTTTAATGCGGCCGATGAGTTGGTGCTTGAACAGGTCAGCAGCAGCGGTGGACTATTTGAGCCGGGCTTTGCAGTGGATGAACCTTTGGGCAGCGACTACCTGCCACGGCGTTTGTTGAATGCACCTTTCAGCTACATGGTGGGGGCTGAAATTGCACCGCAGTTGCGCGCTACGCCCTGGGTGGGGAACTACATTACACAGGCTTTGGTGGGTGTGCAGTACCACGGCACGGACGTTTTGGAAGCCAAAGAAACAGCCAGGGGCGTTGAACTGACCATTGCTACCAACGACCCTACTGGGCGGGTGATTGATGTAGCGATCAATCCTGCGGACAACAACAGCTTTGAAGTGCGCATGTCCGTGAACCCCGCTGAAGGTGTTGTGATGGTGGCAGACAGTTTTGTGTTGCGCGATGAAGAATCGTTTCATGGTTTTGGTGGTCGCCACAACGCAATCAACCAGCGCGGCAATTTGCTGACCAATTTTATTCAGGCGCAGAACATTGGAGCCGGGCCTTTGGCACCTGTCGCCAATTTGGCTTCAGGGCAAGGCGAGGGGTACATGTTTCCTTCCGGGCCAGACGCAGCGTATTACATTTCAACCGCGTTTGCTTCAACGGGTGGGTATGGCTTCATGCTCGATAGCACTCGGCCTTCGCGGTACGACCTTGGTGCTTCCAACGCCGATGCCTGGCAGGTGAATGTGTCAGGCACGGAGATGACTTATCTGGTTGCACCTGGTGCTGAGAAGAAAGCACTGCAAAGTTTGTCGGGCCTGCAAGGGCGACACCGTGTGCCTTTGCAAGCTGACCTTGGCCCAACCTTGTCGCGCGCAGTGCGGGTGTTGTCCGCCGAAGCGGATGATGCGACCAGCTATGAAGCAAAAATTTGGGACGACATTGCGAAGATTGATGCATTCAAATTGCCCGTGAAAGGCTATGTATTCGAGGGCTGGGAAATACTGCCGCGCGAAACCAGCAAAACTGTGATCAAGGCTTTGCACGACCGCAACATTCGAGCGTATTTGTATATTCGAAATTACGTGGGCGTTGATGTGGCCAATACTGAGCGGCCCGAGACTTTTACAGAGGCCTTGCAAGAAGGGTATGTGGTCAACGACGCAGCCGGTTTGCCTTATCTGTTCGGTACGCCATTTGGTGGTTTGGGCGCAGCGATTGACTTCACCAACCCGGAAGCGATTGCCTGGTGGGAAGGCCGCATTCGGGAAATGCTGGTGGACCTGAAGGCCGACGGTTTCATGCAAGACTTTGGTGAACACATTGCATTGGACATGCACTTTTTTGATGGCAGCACCGGTGAAACCATGCACAACCATTACCCCACTGTATTTCACCAAACCACGCGAAAAATTATCGACGACATTGAGGCCAAAACCGGGCGACACATTTTTTTCTGGACGCGTGCTGGTTATTCCGGGCGGCAGGGCAGCTCGGGTTTTGAGTCATCCAATTTTCCAGGCGATGAAACCAGTGATTGGTCGCGCGCCTCGGGCATTGCATCGCTGACCACTGACATGCTGAGCCGAGGTGCCACTGGTTCCTACGGTTACAACACCGACATTGGTGGCTACTTTGATTTTCATGTGGGTGCGGCCAGCGCCGAGTTGTATACCCGTTGGTCTTTCTGGGCTGCATTGTCGCCTGTGTTTAGGGTTCACAATTCGTCAAGCAATGGGGTGCGCATGCCCTGGTTTTACGGTGAAGAAACATTGGAGCATTGGCGCAAGGCGGCTGAACTGCACTTGAAAGCGGCACCCTTGATCATGCGTTTGTGGCAAGAAGCGCAAACAACAGGCGTACCCCCTGTGCGCGGGCTGTGGGTGGAATATCCCAAGGATGAGCGCGCCCGGCAGGAAGACCAACAATGGCTGTTGGGGCCCAATGTGTTGGTGGCCCCGGTGGTGGAGCAGGGCGCAAGCACGCGCAATGTGTATTTGCCCCAAGGTTGCTGGAAGCACGTGGACACCGGCGCGCAGTTTGAAGGCCCGCGCGATGTGACCGTGCCCGCGCCGATTGATTCATTGCCGTATTTTTTTAAATGTGGCACAAACCCTTTCTGAGTGACATTTGATTATTCAATTGCAGCAACGATTAGAATCGGGCGATGATTGCACTTTGGCATCGTGTTGAAGCATTGCTGCTATTGGATGAATTGAATTCATGAAACCGACCACGTTGTTGACAGGCGCTTTGGGCTTAGCCTTGTGGGCTGCCCTGATGTTGGTGCTGGTCTATCCGCACGACTGGATCACGCTTGCCAATGCGCCTGTTGTCCTGATTTTGGTGTCATCGATTTATTCACTGTTGTTGCCTTTGGCATTCTCGCTTGCACTGAGTGCGCTTGCCGTACTCATGTTCAACTACCAAATGGTGCCACCCGTGCACACCTTCCACGTGGACCTGCACGAGCATGGCATTTTGCTGATCACGATGATGGGGGTGTCGTGGCTGGTTACTTATTTGCTGCGTCAGCAAAAGCAAATTGCAGCACTTGAACGGCAGCAGGCACAGCGCACTTTGCAGTTGATGCAATGGAGCGAAAAACTACGCGAGGTAGACAACCCGCAACAACTGCTTTCAGATTTACAACAGTTGTTGTTTGGCTTGACCGGGGGTTCTGTCAAAGTATTGGTGGGGTTTACTGCGATTGAACTTGAATCGCTGAACGCCACCCAAACTAAGGCCTTTGATGCCTGCCTGCAGGAAAACAAGGCGCTTGGAAAAAGCACAGGGCGCTACGACAATCTGGAAGATCTGTACTTGCCTATGCGTGGAAAATCGAAAGCATATGGGGTGTGCGTTTGCGTGGGTGACGACCTGGATTCTAGCGAAACCTTGTGGGTTCGAGATGCACAGGCATTGCTTGACCAAATGGGCCTGGCCTGTGAACGGCGAGACAATTTGCTGCGTGCTCAAAGCGCCCGGGAATCGGCACAAACCCAGCAAACCCGTAGCCTGTTTTTAACATCAATTGCTCACGATCAGCGAACACCGCTGGCCAGTATCATGACTTCCGCTTCGGCGATACTGGAGCAAACAGACCGCTTGAGCCACGATGAAATTCGACACTACGCCGAATTGATTCAAGAGGAAACCCAGCAGGTTGCTCGCCTGACCGACAACACGCTGACCTTGGCACGGTTAAGTGGTGAAAAGGTTAAGGTACCCATGCAACTTGAATCGGTGGAAGACATGGTAGCTGCCGTGTTGCAACGCTTGAGGAAACGCAAGACCTTGTATATACCCACCGTGAAAGTTGCTGCAGGTTTGCCTTTGGTGAATTGCAATATGGTGCTGGTGGAACAGGTGCTGGACAATTTGATCGACAATGCAATCAAACATTCGGGTGTCCCTGGTTCAGTTGAACTTAAGGTGTTGCAACAGCAAGGTGAGGTGGTGTTTCAGGTGACTGATAGCGGCCAAGGTATGCAAAGCCAACTTAAATCGAAGGGCGATGAATCACGGGGTTTGGGTATCGGCTTGCAGCTGTGTAAGGCTGTGGCACAAGTTCATTCTGGGCGCTTGGAGTTTTCTTCAGCTGCAAGTTCTGGCATTGGGGTGCTGGCCACCTTCGCGTTGCCGTCGACCATCGCGCAGGAACATGGCGCATGAGCATTCGTATTTTATTAATTGAAGACGACCGTGAACTTGGCAAGGCATTGCGCAACAGCCTCAGCACCGAAGGGCATTCGGTGCTTACTGCGGCCAGTCTTTCAGAAGCCAGAGCCTTGTTGGACAATCAGGCCACCGGGCAGCCATTCGATTTGTATTTACTCGATTTGGGTTTGCCCGATGGCGATGGGAAACTTTTTCTGGAAATGGCCCGCAGGGTGAGCACTGCGCCCGTGATTGTGATTTCCGCACGCCCGCACGACGACAGCAAAATTGAATTGCTCGATGCGGGTGCTGACGACTACCTGGTCAAACCATTCAGCGTGGGAGAATTGTTGGCACGCATTCGTGTGGCCTTGCGCCACCGGGGAAATTTGGCGCAGGCGGCCACTCTGGTCTATCAGCGCGATGGTTTGAACATTGATTTGGTGAAGCGTGAAATTACCCTGAATGGTGCTGACGTTAAATTAACGCCCACTGAGTATGAACTGTTGGCGCGTTTGGTCCGAAGTGCTGGGCAGGCGGTAAGCCACCGGCAATTGTTGGCCGATGTATGGGGCCCCGAGTTTCTGGAGCACACACAATACACTCGTTTGTATGTGGGCCAATTGCGCGCGAAAATCGAGATTAATCCCGCAGACCCACACTTTATTTTGACGGAAACCGGTGTGGGTTACCGCATGTTGGCAGTCGCTTAGTTTTCTGCTCATGTTTCCTTATAACTTCCTTATATGTTGCAGCGCATGATGCAGTCTGTGTTTCTACTACAGATGCGTTACAACCATGAACAAACCAGAATCAAAAGACAAAACGAAGGCTGGCTTGGCCGCGCTTACCTTGGGTGCAATTGGTGTTGTATATGGTGACATTGGTACCAGCCCGCTGTACACGGTCAAGGAAGTGTTTGGCGAGAACAGTGGCGTACCATTGAACCCTGAGAATCTCACCGGCGCCATTTCTGTGATCTTTTGGGCACTGATGTTGGTGGTCACCTTGAAGTATGTGATCCTGATTTTGAAGGCCGACAACCATGGCGAAGGGGGTGGCCTGGCGCTGACTGCACTGGCGTCGGAAGCGGTACGAAAAAACCCGAAACTGAAAACCTTGTTGCTGTTGATTGGTGTATTTGGTGCCACTTTGTTTTATGGCGACAGCGTGATTACACCTGCGATTTCAGTATTGGGGGCCATGGAGGGGCTTACGCTAATTACCCCGACATTAACGCCTTACATCATTCCGCTCAGCGTATTGATTCTGATCGGCCTATTCGCTGTGCAGCGTTATGGAACTTCAGTGGTGGGGCGCTTCTTTGGGCCGATTATTGTGTTGTGGTTTGCTACTTTGGGTGCAGTGGGTGTGGCCAATATTTTGAGCGCGCCTGAAATTTTGTATGCCCTGAATCCTGTACACGGCATTCAATTCATTCTGGATCGGGGTTGGGGTTTGTTTGCAGCATTTGGCGCAATTGTGCTGGCTTTGACCGGTGCGGAGGCGCTGTACGCTGACATGGGCCACTTCGGCAAAAAACCGATTCGCATGGCCTGGACGTTTTTGGTGTTTCCGTGCTTGGCCTTGAATTACCTGGGACAGGGTGCTTTGCTGATTGCCGATCCCGGTGCCATTGAAAATCCTTTCTATCGTTCTTTCCCTGATGCCTGGGTAATCCCCGTACTTTGCCTGGCAACCATGGCCGCAATTATTGCCTCACAGGCAGTGATTTCCGGCGCTTATTCCATGAGCAAACAGGCCATTCAATTGGGCTTTTTGCCACGCATGAAAATTCAATACACGTCGGCCAAAGAGTCGGGTCAAATTTACATGCCGGCCGTGAACTGGTTGTTGTTGGCGGGTGTTTTGTTGGCTGTGTTGATGTTTCAGACTTCATCCAACCTGGCGGGTGCTTACGGTATTGCAGTCACCTTGACCATGTTGATCACCACCACGCTAACTTATTTTGTGATTCGCCACAGCTGGGGTTTGCCAGCGTGGTTGTCGGTGGGGGCCACGATCTTCTTTGTTCTGATTGACTTGTTGTTGGTCATCAGTTGTGCATTCAAGTTGTTCGATGGTGGTTGGTTCCCGATTGTGTTGGGTTTGGCTTTGTTTGTGGTGATGTCCACCTGGTGGCGCGGTCGCAAATTGCTGATGAAAAGTATCCAGAAAGACGGCATTGATCTAAACGATTTCTTGCCTACGTTGAATGTAGACCAAATCAACCGCGCTTACCGCACAGCCTTGTACCCGGTTGCCGACCCTGACAAAGTGCCCATGGCTTTGCTGCACAACTTGAAGCACAACCAGGTGTTGCATGCATCGAATGTGATATTGACGGTGGTGTTCGAAAGCGTGCCTTGGGTAAGCGAAGCGAGCCGGGTTGAAGTGAAGTCGCTCAGCCGAGGATTCTGGCAGGTAACAGTGCGCTATGGCTTCATGAATACGCCAGACATTCCCAAGGCGCTTGAGTTGACCGATGAGGTGGGCCTTAAAATTTCTCTGTTCGAAACCACTTACTTTTTAAGCCGGGAAACCGTGGTGCCCACTGCAGGTTCTGGTATGGCCAAATGGCGCGAGCAACTGTTTGCCACCATGAGCCGCAATGCAGGGGGTGTGGTTGACTTCTTCAGGTTGCCCTCAAACGCGGTGGTGGAGTTGGGTACACGGGTACAGATTTGATGAATGAAAGCTGATCGAGTGTTGACTGCATTGCTTTATAATTTCGCACATGAATCCAGACGATCTACAAAAGCTTGTCACCATGAAGATGCCTTTTGGTAAACACCAGGGTAAGTTGCTTGCCGACTTGCCCGGCAATTATCTGAACTGGTTCGCACGCGAAGGCTTTCCGAAAGGCGAGATTGGCCGTTTGCTTGCCCTGATGCAGGAAATTGATCACAACGGTTTAAGCCATTTGCTCAAACCACTGCGCAACCCCACCTCAAATTAAAGTAATCGTTGCATGCCTGACTCCTTGAATAAAACCGTGGCAATTATTGGCGGCGGCCCCGCTGGTCTGATGGCTGCAGAGGTGCTCAGCAACGTGGGTGTGCAGGTGGATGTGTTCGATGCCATGCCTTCATTTGGGCGCAAGTTTCTGCTGGCGGGCATTGGTGGTTTGAACATCACGCACAGCGAGGATTACACCAAATTTTGCACCCGCTATGCGGACAGACAGTCTCATTTACAAACCACACTCAACTTGTTGCCGCCAGAACAATTGTGCGAATGGGTGCATGGCTTGGGCATAGAAACATTTGTGGGTACTTCTGGCCGGGTGTTTCCGAAGGAAATGAAAGCAGCGCCCTTGTTGCGGGCCTGGTTACACCGCCTGCGCAGCAAGGGTGTGCGCATGCATGTGCGCCACAGGTGGCAGGGTTGGGGTGCGAAGGGACAATTGCAGTTTTCGACACCGAATGGGGTCATCGAATATGCACCCACTGTCACGGTGCTTGCCCTGGGTGGGGCCAGTTGGCCCAAGCTGGGTTCCGATGGGGCCTGGGTGCCCTGGTTACGGAACCAGGGTGTTGAAGTGACTGAACTTGAAAGCGCCAATTGCGGTTTCGAGGTGAAGTGGAGTGATTACCTGCGCGAAAAATATGCAGGTGCACCGTTAAAGTCGGTTGCCTTGAAGTTCACCAACCTGCACGGCCAGGAAAGCGAGCGGCAGGGTGAAATGGTGATTGGCCAGCATGGGGTAGAAGGCAGCCTTGTTTATGCGTATTCACGCGAAATTCGCCAACGCTTGAATGCGCAGGGTAGCGCAACTTTCACGCTCGACCTGTTGCCCGGGCGCAGCGTTGATCGTGTTCGATCTGAAGTGGCAGGGTTTGCACGCAGCAGCCATTCTTTGCCCGCTTACTTCAAAAGTAAACTTGGCCTTGCTGGCGTGAAGCTGGCCCTGCTGCATGAAGTGTTGAGCAAAGAGGATTTCAAGAATTCAGAAAAACTGGTGTCAACCATCAAGGCGCTGCCGATCACGGTGCAGGCCGTACGGCCAATCGATGAAGCCATCAGCACGGCAGGCGGTGTGCGCTTCGAAAGCGTGAACAGCAATTACATGCTGACCAACAAGCCAGGTACATTTGTAGCGGGCGAAATGCTGGACTGGGAAGCACCCACCGGTGGTTATTTGCTCACTGCTTGCTTTGCAACTGGCATGGCTGCCGGGCATGGTGTGTTGCAGTGGCTGAGTGATTCAACTACGGGTTGATGAAGGTAATCATGTTTTGCCAACTCAGGCTTTCCGCTTTCTCGTATTTCAAGCCTAGGTCTTCGGCTTCTTTTTGAACCTGCGCCACGCTCATGGTGTGTAGCGTTTTGATGGGTACGTCGGGATCAAAAGCCCGGTATTCCACAAATACAATCTTCCCGCCTTTTTTCACGGCTTTCATTAGCGATTGAAGTGTTTCGCGCGGGTATTCAAGCTCGTGGTACACATCCACCATAATGGCCATATCCAGAATGCGATCCGGAAGATTCAAATTCTTTTCAGTGGACTGTTGAATTTGCAGCCTGCCTTTGGGCAAACCATCCGCCTTCTTTTGCAGCATCTTGATCATTTGCGGTTGAATGTCGACCGCCCACACCACACCATTGGGTGCAATTTTTTCAGCCATCATTTGTGCAATGTGCCCAGTGCCCGCCCCAATGTCGCCCACCACCATACCCGGTTTCAGGTTCAGTTTCTGGATCAGTAAATCGGTGCGCTCCTCTTGAAGGCGCTGCGGGCGTTCAAGCCAGGGGGCACCTTGCCAGCCCATTACTTTCGAGATTTGGCGATCGCAATAGGATTTGCCAATGCCATCGGGGTGGGGGTTGGGTAGGGTGGCGTAGGTGCAGCCTGCTTGGGCCGCGCCAGTAATCCAGAACGATGACGCAGTCATTAAGATTGCCAAGAACATATTGACTCGATTGTTCATTGCTTCCTTCCCCGCATTACTACGACCACTTGGTTCTGTTAATCTGGTTTTTGACCCAGCATAAGCTGAAAAATAAAAAAATAGAGAATTCGGAGACAACAATCAATGAACAACTTCAACGGCAAAACAGCCGTGATCACCGGGGCAGCCAGTGGTATTGGCTTGGCCTTGGCCAAACATGCCGGTGCCATGGGCATGAACCTGGTGCTGGCCGATATCGATGAAGCCGCACTTCAGGCCGCAACAGAACAGCTGAACCTGCCAGCAGACCGTGTTTTGGCTCAGCGCACCGATGTGCGCCATGCAGCAGAAATCAAGGCGCTGGCTGATGCTGCCTATGCCCGGTTCAATGGTGTGCACCTGTTGTTCAACAATGCGGGTGTGGCTTTGGCACGCACCACTTGGGAACACACTGTGGCCGATTGGGAATGGATTTTGCAGGTGAATTTGTGGAGTGTGGTACACGGTATTTCCGAATTCCTGCCGCGCATGCAGGCGCAAGGTGGCCCCGCGCACATTGTGAATACGGCATCGGTTGCGGGTCTTGTGTCCAACCCCGGTATGGCGGCATACAACGTCAGCAAGCACGGTGTGGTCACTCTGAGCGAAACCTTGAGCCTTGAGTTACAAATGACTCAATCGCCCATTGGGGTTTCTTTGTTGTGCCCGGCTTGGGTGCCCACCGGGATTGGCAATTCTGAACGCAACCGGCCTGGCGATGTGGCGCACACCAATTCGATTGAAGGATTTTCTGCACAGTTGAACAAGCGGATTGGCAAAGCCATTGCAAGCGGGCAATTGACCGCCGATGACATGGCGGTGGAAACGTTTAAGGCAATTTCTGAAAAGCGCTTTTACGTGATTCCGCACGGCTACATGTTCCCGGTGATTGAAACCCGGATGAAGGAAATTCTTTCGCAGCAAAATCCCACCTTACCCAAATAAAAAGAGGACAAAAAATGAAAGCATTGATGTGTAAAACCCTGGGTCTTCCCGACACTTTGGTATTCGAAGAAACCGCCGATCCACAGCCAGGACCAGGCCAAGTGGTGGTTGATATGAAAGCGGCCGGTGTCAATTTTCCGGATGCGTTGATGATTCAAGGCAAATACCAATTCAAACCCGCTTTGCCTTTTGCGCCAGGCGCTGAACTGGCCGGTGTGGTGGCCGCACTGGGTGAGGGCGTCAAGAATGTGAAAGTCGGTGATCGCGTGATTGCCATGTGTACACATGGTGCTTTCGCCGAAAAAGTGCTGGTGCAGGCCAAACAGATTATTCCGATGCCACCCGCCATCAGTTTCGAGACTGCGGCATCGTTCACCTTGGCCTATGGCACCTCTTACCACGCACTGAAAGGCCGTGCCCAATTGAAAGAAGGCGAAACCCTGTTGGTGTTGGGCGCTGCAGGTGGGGTAGGCCTTGCGGCCATTCAAATTGCGAAAGCCCTGGGGGCCAAGGTGATTGCGGCAGCCTCCAGCACCGAGAAGCTGGCGATTTGTAAAGAGAATGGCGCAGATGAACTGATTAATTACACGAATGAAGATTTGCGTGAACGCGTGAAAGAACTCACAGGTGGCAAAGGGCCCAATGTGATTTTTGACCCCGTGGGCGGCAAGTTTGCAGAGCCTGCATTTCGAAGCATTGGCTGGAATGGACGCTACCTGGTTGTCGGTTTTGCAGACGGTGAAATTCCAAGCATTCCATTGAATTTGCCCTTGCTGAAAGGTGCTTCAATTGTTGGCGTGTTCTGGGGTGAATTTGTGAACCGTCAGTTGTTTGACTTCATCAAAGACCTGGGTGAAATGTTTGCCTTGATTGAACAAGGCAAATTGAAACCACTGGTGTCTAAAGTGTATTCACTCCCGCAGGGCGCACAGGCCCTACAGGATTTACTGGACAGAAAAGTGGTGGGTAAAGTGGTGATTACTGCCAACACTTGAGAGGCTAGGTGGTGTAGTCACCACTGGCCTCTGGTTGAAACAGTATTTCTTTGATCACCGCAAAATGCTGCTCCCCGTTGGGGGTTGCCCACTGCGCCACTGTGCCCGCTTTTCGACCAAGCAGGCTTGCGCCGACTGGCGAAAGCACTGAAATGTAGCCCTTTGCAGGCTCTGCATCGCTTGGGTAACACAGCATCAGTTTGTTGGTTGATCCACTTTCTGTTTCAACAATTGTGAACAGGCTGTTCATGGTGACAACGTCTGCGGGAATATCTTGTGGCTTGATGAATTCGGCATTATCCAAGGCCGCATTTAATTCGGGTGGAAATGGCGCATTCAGTTTGGAAATCCGAGCTAGATCAAGCTCGTTCATCCATCGCTCGGACGTCAGTAGTTTTTTCATTGTTTAACTCTCAGGCAGTTGCGCTTGGAGTGTGCCCGGCGATGCGTGTGTTGTGCGCAAAATTGGGGGGTAGGTGATCGCCGGGCTTAAGAATGTGCGGCCGGCGGACAAACATGCATGCGACCAGCGGCCTTGCTATTGAGCAAGGCGAGCAGTTGGGCAGCGAAGTGTTTGTTAAAGGTCAGCATGGCCGAATGGTAGGCCGCTTCCCTGATTAGGTCAACTCTTGAGCAAACCTTGTGCCGCCAAGGTGTCGTCAATTAACTCAAGCCGAAGCAAAGGATTGTCCAAAGCAAGCAGTTGCAGCTTGGTGGGCTTGTCCAAGGGCAATAATTCGCACCAGCGGTTGGCCACCCAGCCACAATCCATGAGTTTGTAGGGTTTGCGAAACGGTAGTTGTTCTTCGGCGATTTCTTGCTCATCAATCGAGTTAATCAGTCGTGCCAAGGCATTTGCGCTGCCTTGCAGGTAGTCTGGAATTTCAACCACAGGGTCAACTGGCAGGGGCTGAGTTTCACCTATCCACAGGCCGTTTTTCTCTTGTGAAGCATTTAACAGCTTGAAGCGCTGGCTGCCCACTGTCGAAATTTCTATCAGTGTTGGGGTTACAAATTCATGCTTTTCTATATTCACCAGCGTGCCGATTTTTGCCAGTTGAATTTTCTCATCTGGACGGCGTACCTCGTTGCCGTCCAGCAGGCTGATTACTCCAAACGGTGCTTTGTCGCGCAGACATTTTTTCATTAAGTCGAGATAGCGGACTTCGAAAATTTGAAGGTTTAAAACACCTTGTGGATACAGCACCGTGGTGAGCGGGAAAAGGGGCATGGCCGCTTGAGACATTGTCAAATTCCTTGGATAAATCTTCTACAACAATCCAAGCATATCAACCCAAGGCTTGTATTGCCATCTCGGCGCTCAAAGCAAGCAAGGTAATTCCCATCAGCAAACGCTGAGCAAGAAGCCATGCCGGTTTACGTGCAAGAAATTCAGCCATGCTGCCGGAAAATATTGCCATACAGGCATTCACACCCGCGAACATCGCGATTAGCAAGCCGCCGTAAAACAGCGATTGCTGCAATACCTGGCCTTTTGTTTCATCAATAAACTGAGGCAGCAAGGTCAAAAAGATTAGTGCAAGTTTGGGGTTAAGCAGACTGGTGGTCGCCCCCATGGCAAATAATTTACCTGCATGTTCGCGAGGCAAATGTTCATGGATTTCAAGAGGTGATCGACCACCCGGGCGAATGGCATTCCAACCTAGCCATCCCATGTAAACAGCGCCAAGGGCACTCAAAATTTGAGTGGCATGTGGCTGCGTTTTGAAGAAAGCTGTGATGCCATACGCAGCGCCAAACATGTAAAAAAGATAACCAACTACCACGCCACCCAGCGAAGTCAGTCCCGCCCGTCGTCCTTGCGTGATTGAACGTGAGATGACATAGACCATGTTGGGGCCGGGCGTAACAGACAACAAACCGCCCACCACCAGAAAAGCATATAGAGAACTCAGGTCATGCACTTTAAATATTCCTTGTTGGGTGAGTCGCGAGGTGGATTATTCAATACTGGAAAAATTTCGTAAAACGAATTAAATTGAACTGATTAATCAGAAAAGTTGATGAAATGAAAAAACTCGATCTGGATGCATTAACCATATTGGTTGCAGTGGCTGATTCAGGTAGTTTTGCGGCTGGCGCAGCTTTGGTGCACCGCTCGCCGTCAGCGGTCAGCATGCAAATCAAAGGGCTTGAGAGTCTTCTGGGCAAACCCCTGTTTTTGCGCGACACACGCAACCTACAGTTAACGGCGGAGGGCCATACCTTGTTGGGCTATGCCCGACAAATGCTCGCCTTGCGGGATGAAGCCTTTGCAGAATTAACCCGACCCGCTGTGACCGGGCGCGTTAGCATCGGTGTTCCTGATGATTATGCGTCGTCTTTGTTGCCACAAGTTTTGCGTAAATTTTCTGCCACTTATCCCCGTGTGGAAATACAGGTGGTGGGGCGACCCAGCAATCACATCGCGCAAATGGTCAAAGACAATGAAGTAGACCTGGCTGTAATTACCCGCACCAAGGGGTGCCCAGGGGTGTTGCTACGCCTGGAACCACTGGTGTGGGCGGGTTCCCCGAGCAACAAAAATATTTGGAAGGAACGCCCCTTGCCACTTGCACTGTTTGGTGAGGGAAGTACCGCGCGTATCCATGCTCTAAAGGCTTTGCAGCAGGCAAAAATTCCCTACCGTATGTCGTACGAAAGCCCGGCCGTGCAAGGCTTGGTTAGTATGGTAGACGCTGGCCTGGCAATTGCACCCCTGGCCCAGTGCGGTGTACCTGCTCACCTTACCCGATTGGGTTCTGCAGAGGGCTTGCCACCGTTGCAGCCCGTCGAGGTGGTGTTGTCCAGAAGCTTGAAATCGAAACGCCCTCCCTGTGATTATTTTGCTGAGTTGCTGGTTCAAGAACTCAGCAATTGAATCTGTCAGCCACACATTGCAGTACAAGTTGAATCAAATCCATCAGTAATTCCAGCTGCACGGAACAGCCCACGGAGACTAAAAGTCATGAAATTGCTGCTAAATGCGCTCGGTCTTTTGGCAGCGTCAGCATTATTGGGTGCGTGCCTTGGTGGCGCTGACAGCACCGATTCCTCCTCCACGCCACGGCTTGATTTACGCGAAGCACAAGCCAACATGGTGGGGGTTTGGTCAACTGCACCTTATGGCCCTTATCCGCTCGGGCCGTTGACACAAGAAAATTTGCCATTGCCCGGTGCACCCGAAGTGGCCTTTTTCCCCGATGATCAAGCAGTGAACCGAAGCTTTCGAATGATCATCAACCCGACCTTGGGTGGTCAAGCGGTTCGTGTGCGGCTATCCAATCTGGTGGGTAACCAGCCAGTCCGGTTTGAGAATATTTCAATCGCCAAGGGCAATGCGCTACTCCCCAATATCGAAGAAACAACGCGTGTGCCGCTGACAGTGAATGGTCGAGATTTCGGCGTGGCCATGCCAGGGCAGGAATTGATTACCGATGTGGCTGAGTTCGCATTCAATTCGCAGGAAGATTTGGCCATCACATTCCATGTGGCAGGCGAAAGTGGACCCATGACCTGGCATGCAGTCAGTTTTGGTCCGCAGTACATTAGCCCTCACAACAGTGGGGATGTGACCCGTGATTCTCTCGGCACCTCGTTCTCGCAAGTGTCGGTGGGGTGGTTTTTCCTGTCTGGACTCGATGCGTTCAATCCCCAGACCAAAGGCGCAATCGTAGCCATTGGTGACTCGATCACTGACGGGTTTTTACAGGTATTGAACCAACGCTGGACGGACCGCTTGGCCATGCGCTTGAATGCACAAAACGCCAACGTGGCAGTGTTGAATCAAGGGATCAACAGCAACACGGTGACCGCAGCAAGAAGCGGTTTTGCGGGCCCTCCATTGCTTGAGCGTTTTCAGCGGGATGTGATTGGCCGTGCCGGTGTGAAGGGAGTGATCATTTTTGAAGGCACGAATGATTTGGGTGCCGGTGTGAAAGCTGAACCTGTGATTCAAGCCTATCAACAGCTAATACAGCAGGCGCGGTCCAATGGCTTGTGCGTGTTCATGAGTACGATCCCGCCGCGCGCTGACGTGGCATTCGGGTGGCTTCCCGATGGCCCTACAGTGAAAGAACCCGAACGGCAGAAAATCAATACCTGGATTCGTAGTACGCCTTTGATTGATGGTGTCGTTGATTTTGACGAAGTACTTGCTTTGCCTGGCATACCGTTGCCCAATGCGGCTTTGTTCATCCCCGACTTGCTGCACCCGAATTCACTAGGTTTTGCTGCGATGGGCGATGAAGTGAATATTGATGCATTGCTGACCCGTTGCAATTTAAACTGAACTCACCACAACAACACGGAACTTGACTCATGAAAATTCACCACATGAATTGCGGCACCATGTGCCCAATCTGCAAGCGATTGATCAATGGCAGTGGTGGTTTTTTTGAACGGGCGAATATGGTGTGCCATTGTTTGCTGGTCGAGAGCGAGCAGGGTGTGATTTTGGTTGATACCGGTTTAGGTACAGGTGATGTGCTGGAACCTAAACGGCGTTTGGGTGCTGGCTTTGTAGCCATGCTGGCTCCTCAGCTGCGCATGGAAGAAACTGCGATTGAGCAAGTGAAGAACCTTGGGTTCAAAGTCAGTGATGTGAAGCACATTGTGCCCACTCACCTTGATCTGGATCATGCTGGGGGCTTGAGTGATTTTCCCGGTGCGCAAGTGCATGTGTTCGAGCCTGAGCATCGCCATGCAATCAAGCCAAGCCTGCGTGATTCCTTGCGCTTCAGGAAAGCGCAGTTTGAACACCAACCCAAATGGACCATTCACGACAAACCCACTGAAACCTGGTTTGGTTTTCAGGCCATTCGACCCATAGCGGGTATTGAATTACTGATGGTGCCGTTGATTGGGCACACGCGCGGGCATGTGGGCGTGGCGGTGAAGAACGGCAACAAGTGGATTTTGCATTGCGGTGATGCTTACTTTCATCGCAGTGAAGTGGCTTTGAAACATGAAGACCCCATGCCTGCAGGCGTGGCCTTTTTTGAAAAACTGGTGCAAACATTACCGGCAGAGCGGGTGGCCACACAGGCACGTTTGCGTGAGTTGGTCAAAAGCAGTGGCGATGAAGTTGAGCTGTTTTGCGCGCATGACCCCGTGGAGTTTGCGTGCTATCTCTGAATCAGACTCAGCCTTTTGCTTTTCGAGCTGCAGCCAATTGTGCTTGCAGCGCATCAATGCGCTGGTGGTTGTCTTCGGAACCAATGTAACTTCTGAACAGCCATTCCTGAGTGCGCATGGACATGTCCAGATCTTGGTTCAACACCACATTCGACAGTCGCTTGGTTTCAGCCAAACAGGCACGGTCGTATTGCGCCATATCGCGTGCAATTTGGGCAACCGAAGTCAGCAATTCACCTTCAGGAAATACCTTGCTGACATAGCCCATGCGCTCCGCTTCTGCAGCATCGTAAATGCGGCCAGTCAACGCCACTTCCTTGGCGCGACCCATGCCAATGATGCGCCACAGCGGGTCCATAATCGGGGTCAGCGACAGCACAATTTCACGCTGGCCAAACTTGGCGCGTGTGGAGGCGTAGCGAATGTCACACATCATTGTCAAATCAAAACCACCCGCAATGGCGGCACCTCCCACGGCACAAATGACAGGTTGTTCGCAAAACAGAATCGCGCGGTAAGCGCGGTGGAACAGGGCGGTGTAGGCCTCGTTGCTCACCTTCTCCAGTTTGCGAATTTCATTCAAATCGAACCCTGCTGAAAAGTAGCGCTCGCCGCCAGTGAACACAATCACGTTCACGTCTTGCCGCGCACCCAGCGTGTTGAACATGTGTGTTACTTCTTCCAGTACATCGGGCGCAAGCGCATTGCCTTTGTCGGGGCGGTTAATCGTGACAGTGGCCACGCGTTCGGCCACATTCAGGGTCAAATACTCAAAATTCATTTGCATTGTTTCCAGTTGTTTTTTATTTCCAGGCATTGTTCGTTACCTTGACCACATAAAAGCCCTGGTAGCCATCGGTGTACCAGATTTCTTTTCGTTCCGGCACAAATGCAGGGCTGGACATGGCCCAGTTGCTCGCCGGTGCGGGCAACGTTAGCACACGTGGCTTCACTGGTGCGTTGAAGTAGGCCACTTCAACCGGGTTGGCCGGGTCGCGAATGTCAAAAATCCGAAGGCCTGACAAAATCATGCTGCAAGCCACAATGGTGGGGTCCACGCGGGTGGGGATATTGCAGTAGTGCCCCGCATAGCCACCTGTGGGGTTTTGAGCCCCCGGGTCGCTGGCAATTTCCTCACGGTTGGCAATGTTGTGCACATCCAGTCGCAGGTTGGAAATTACTTTGGGCTTCGTTTCATCTGAAATGTCGATAATGCGTGCTGCACCCACGTTGGGACCATGAATACCGACAGGAAGGGGGCCACTGTTGCCGCCCGAGTATTCATCAATTTCCATCACATACTGTTTGCCATTGCGTGTGAAGGGAATGGCGTTTTGTGGAATGGTCACAGTGTCCCAGCTTACTCGGGAAATTTCGCGCACCTGCGGGTTGGCTTTGCGGGCCTGAATTTCAGAAATGTCCAGAATCAACATACCTGCAGGGTCGCCAATGCTGGCCACATAAGCGCGGTTGCCATCAGGGCTGATGGACAAGCCATGCGATGAATATTGGCCGGCCCAAAGGGGGCGCGGCAGGCTTGGGTTGGAAATATCAAGCGCCACCAACGTGGAAGTAGAAGGTGAGCCCGAGAAGAATGTTTTACCGTCGGGAGAAATGCCGCTTTCATGTCCAAACAAACCCAGCGGTGTTGATGATTTCAACACCGGGTTGCGACAGTCTTCCGACACATCGTAAATATCCACAATGCCGGGGCCAAATGCCGGGTTGCCCAATACAGCGGCCAGCACACCACCTTCCTGACTAACCACCAGTGATTCATGGGGTGACAGCATGGCAGGCGTGATTAGCCGCGCAGTGCGAACTGGCTTGGTGGGGTCGCTCATGTCGAACACATTCACGCCCAGTTCAAGGTCAAGAATGTTGGTGGGAAACAGCAAGGTGCTGTCAGCAAACGCGCAGTCGCGCCCCGCTTTGTCGCGGTAGCGTTCTACCTTGAAGCCACCTACGGTGCCAATAACGCGTTCGGGTGCGAATGAACCCACCATCTGTGTGTTGCAGGCAAAACCTGCAGCTGCCAAACCAGCATCGTGATCGGCTTGTGACACACGGCCTTGCATCCCTGTTTCAGGGCGCGAGCCCGGGCCACAGCGTCCTTGAGGTGTTGCAGTAATATTCAAACCATCGACCACTTGAGAGGGATTTGTTCGCGCGCCGCTGAAAGAATTGCTGCTGTCGGAACTACCCAGGCAACCCGCAATCAGTGTGGGCAGAAGCAGGGCGGTGAGAACCAGAGGTGAGGATTGTTTCAACATGATCTAGAGTGTCTCCGGTTCAGGATTTTTTGAGTTGTTGTAGTTTCAATTGGATCCAGCCAATTTCCATGCCCTGTTCGCGAATCATGGCACTGGCCAAAGCCTTTACCAGGCTTGCCTCACCGTTTCGGTTTGCAAACCAGGCCATGGGAATGGCTGCACGGTGGTGGGCCAGCATCAGCTCAAGAAAAATAATCTCTTTCTCGGTACCTGTGGCGTTCTTCAGTTCTTCAAGTTGTTCGGGTGTGGCCACGCCAGCCATGGCACCGCCATCAGCTTTGCATTGGGCCTGGTAAAGCTGATCGTCCAGGTGGCGAACATTGGTGGCGTTTTCGACCCACGCCATGGGCGGGCCGGCCAGCATTACGGGTTCGTTCCAGGCGGTCAGCCAGCCTTCCATCACACCCATTTCACGGGTCTGTTTCATGATGATGGATTGGGCCAATGCCTGAATTTCAGGCGATGCGGCGTCGCGCATCATCATTGACATTTGAATGGCTTGGGCATGGTGCAATAACATGCTGCGCGCAAAACCCGAGTCGATCGGGTCGATGGCTGGTTTCTTGTCTTGTGTGCTCTGCTGGAAAACAAAAAAACCAGCCACAAGTGCGCATAGGGCCAGTATGACAAATATCAGGGCGCGTTTGCCCGGATAGGGTGATTGTTGGGACTTTGGGTGTTGCATGTCTCGCGGTGTATTTTTCTAATGTATATACACCTTCTACTTACAAAAACCCCTGTTGGATTCAGTACTTATTGTTCAAATTCAGTGCTGAAAACCTGGTATCAACATGTCAGTAATGTCCCTGGCGCTGGCCGGTACGCAGTCGCTGGCATTCTGCCCGGCCCACAGCGGCGAGAAGTCGCCTGAGCCCATGCTTTCCGCCTTGGCCCGCAATGGTGCAATGCCAGGTGTGGCCAAAGGAAATTCGGGTGGAAATTCTGAAAGCGCACCGAGTTCTCGCATTACCCGGTTCACAATGCCGCGTGCTGGCCTGCCACTGAACAGGTTGGTCAGTGCAGTGTGGCGTGCAGCTTCACTTTGCAATGCTTTGCGGTGAATGGCACTGGTGCTGCATTCCGTTGCCAACAGATAAGCTGTGCCCACTTGCACTGCGCTGGCACCCAGGGCCATGGCCGCAGCCACGCCCTTCGCATTGGAAATACCGCCCGCCGCGATGACCGGCACATTCACTGCTTTCACAATTTGCGGTAGCAGCGCAAAGGTACCCATTTGCAGATTTAAATCATGATTCAGAAAGTGTCCGCGGTGCCCGCCAGCCTCCAGCCCTTGGGCAATGATGAAATCGCAGCCATTGGCCTGAAGCCATAGCGCCTCTTCCACGGTGGTGGCCGATGAAATGATTTGCGCACCCATGGCTTTCACGCGCTTCAGCAATTCAGGTTTTGGCAAACCGAAATGAAAGCTGACATAGGGAGGCTTGAACTCCTCAAGCAGTTCAGCCGATTCATCATTGAATGGAGTTCGGCCCTGACCGCTGGGAAATTCGTCAATGTTTAAACCCAACTCAGCGTAATACGGCGCCAGTGCATTTTTCCATTTCTGGTTGCGCGTGGGGTCGATTTCCGGTGGTGTGTGGGCGAAGAAATTCACGTTGTAAGGCTTCGCATTGCCTTTCTGAGTGGTGCCTTCTGCAATGGCCTGAAGTTCAGTGCGAAGCTGACTTGTAGTGAGCATGGCGCAGGGCAGGGAGCCCAGGCCGCCGGCATTGCTGACTGCAATGCACAGCGCACTGGTCTGCACACCCGCCATGGGCGCCTGCACAAGCGGGTATTGCGTGTTAAACAACATATTCAACCTTAATCTTTCAGTTCCAATGCACGGTTCAGGCTAAGCGCAGCCAGCGAACCCACCGCGCCTGAAAGCAGGTACAGGCTTACATACTCCAGTCCGAAATGTGCGGCCAGACCCAAAGCAACCAGGGGCGCGAAGCCCGCTCCAACCAGCCAGGCCAGGTCGGATGTCAGCGCAGCACCCATGTAACGGTACTTGGCTTTGAAGTTGGCGGTCACCGCACCAGCGGCTTGCCCGTAGGAAAGCCCCAGCAGCACGAAACCGATCAGGATAAAAACGGTTTGGCCGGTGTCGCCACCGTCCATCATGGAAGGCACAAAGAAGCTGAATAGAGCAATCAGGATCGCGAAGAAACCCAAGGTGTTACGGCGCCCCAGCTTGTCAGCGATCAGGCCACTCAACACCACCGAGCCAGCTGCAAGCACTGCGCCTGCAATTTGAATCACCAGGAATTCTGGTATGGACCGCTCGGAATGCAGCACAATCCAGGACAGCGGAAACACAGTCACCACGTGAAATAGCGCATAGCTGGCCAAGGCAGCCAAAGCACCCACCAAAATGTTGTGACCTTGCGAGCCTACAATTTCAGTGACCTTCACGGGTTGAAGTTCGCGTTCCTCCAGCAGGCGAGCGTATTCGGTTGTGGCCACCAAGCGCAGGCGGGCAAACAAAGCCACCACGTTAATAGCAAAAGCCACATAGAAGGGATAGCGCCAGCCCCAGTCAAGGAAATCAGCGCTGGACAATGCAGACAACAGGTAAGCGAACAAGCCTGCTGCGATCACGAATCCCAAAGGAGCACCCAACTGGCCCAGCATGGCGTACCAACCACGTTTGTTTTCAGGCGCATTCAAGGCCAAAAGCGATGGCAAACCATCCCATGAACCGCCGAAAGCGAGCCCTTGACCAATCCGCAGTACCGACAACAACACGATGGAAGCAACACCCAGTGATGCGTATGTGGGCAGGAAGGCGATGCCGGCTGTAGAAATACCCAACATGAAAAGGGCCACGGTCAGTTTGGTTTCACGTCCAAACTTTTGTTGCACCATCATCAACGCGACGGTACCGACCGGGCGAGCGATGAACGCAAACGAGAAAATAATAAATGAATACAGGGTTGCGGTCAGGGGGTCTTCAAAGGGAAAAAACACCTTTGGGAACACCAGTACTGACGCAATCGCATACACAAAAAAGTCGAAATATTCGGATGCGCGTCCGATGACCACCCCGATGGCGATTTCGCCTGGGGACACATTGCTGTTGCTGCCGTGATGGCCCGGTGTGACGCCTTGTTCCGCGTGAATTGTACTTGTGCCGGACATTTGAACTTCTCCTCGAATCTTTGCTTGCTTGAATATTATTTTTATTTTCAATGGGTTGAAAGTGAAATCTGCTGGCTGGGACAATATGTCCAATGCCCAGCGACACCCCATGTCAGTAAATTAGCATGAAATCAATTCCTAACCGTGCTGGGTATTATGTTCAAGCCACTGAAACGAAGTCTTTTGTTGGTGCCGCTTCTCCTGCTTGCAGGATGTAACACCATTGTGATGAATCCCAAGGGAGATATCGCTTCTCAACAGGCCGATTTGATCGTGTTGTCGACCGTGTTGATGTTGATCATCATTGTGCCGGTGATTTTCCTGACCTGCTTCTTCGCTTGGAAGTATCGCCAGGCCAACACGCAGGCTGAGTACGATCCTGAATGGGACCACTCCACCAAGCTGGAACTGGTAATTTGGGGCGCGCCGCTGCTGATTATCATTGTGTTGGGCTTGGTGACCTGGGTAAGCACTCACAAGCTTGACCCATACCGCCCGCTTGACCGCATCAACGCAAGCACACCTTTGCCTGCAGATCACAAGCCATTGGTGGTTCAGGTGGTGTCACTGGACTGGAAGTGGCTGTTCATTTACCCCGAGCAAGGCATTGCGACCGTGAATGAACTGGTGACACCGGTTAACGTGCCAGTGCGCTTCAAGATCACCTCCAGCACCGTGATGAATTCTTTCTACATTCCTGCGCTGGCTGGCCAAATTTACTCCATGGCAGGTATGGAAACCACTTTGAACGCTGTGATTAATGAAAAAGGCAGTTGGGAAGGTTTCTCTGCGAACTACAGCGGCGCCGGGTTTTCCCACATGCGCTTTAAGTACAACGGTGTAAGCCAGGAAGAGTTTGACAACTGGGTTGCACGCAACAAATCGTACGGAAAAGAACTAGACCGCGCTGCTTACCTTGAACTGGAAAAACCCAGTACGAAGCACCCTGTCGAGCGTTTCGCCACAGTGGAACCCGAACTGTTCCACGCCATTGTCAACCGATGCGTGGTTGAAGGCACTGTGTGTATGGACACTCAAATGATGGCGGACTCCATGCGCAATCGAACTGATTTGTCGCCTGACGAACTGGCAATTTTGATCGAAGAAGCCATGTGCCGCATTCCGACCGACGACGCAAATCCACTCATCACTTCATCCAAGAAGAATGGCTATGACTCAGTATCCAATTGAAACAAGCCCGATATTCGGGCGGCTAACACTGAACGCAATCCCATACTACGACCCAATCATCATGGGTACGTTGGCCGTGGCGATGATTCTGGGTATCGGGCTACTGGCCATGATTCACAAATATCGCTTGTGGGGTACTTTGTGGAACGACTGGTTCACCAGCATTGACCACAAGAAGATCGGCATCATGTACATGGTGTTGGGCCTGGTCATGATGATGCGTGGCTTTGCCGATGCGATCATGATGCGTGCCCAACAGGCCATTGCCTTCAACGGCAATGAAGGTTTCTTGCCGCCGCACCACTACGATCAAATTTTCACGGCCCACGGCGTGATCATGATTTTCTTCGTGGCCATGCCTTTGATCACCGGCCTGATGAACTACCTGATTCCTTTGCAAATTGGCGCACGCGATGTGGCGTTTCCGTTCCTGAACAACTTCAGCTTCTGGATGACAGCCATGGGTGCAGCGCTGATCATGGCGTCCCTGTTCGTGGGCGAATTTGCCATGACCGGCTGGCTGGCTTACCCACCGTTGTCGGGTGTGTTGCAAAGTCCGTATGTGGGGGTTGATTACTACATCTGGGCGCTACAAATTGCAGGGGTGGGTACTTTGCTTTCGGGTGTGAACTTGATCGTGACCGTGATCAAGATGCGCGCCCCCGGCATGACCATGATGAAAATGCCGATTTTCACCTGGACTTCTCTGTGTGCCAACGTGTTGATTGTTGCCGCTTTCCCTGTGTTGACCGCCGTGTTGGGCATGTTGACCATGGACCGCTATTTGGGCACCAACTTCTTCACGAACGACCTTGGTGGCAACTCCATGATGTACGTGAACCTGATCTGGATTTGGGGTCACCCCGAGGTTTACATCCTGATTTTGCCGCTGTTCGGTGTGTTCTCTGAAGTGGTGTCTACGTTCAGCCGCAAGCGTTTGTTTGGTTACAGCTCCATGGTGTACGCCACCGTGGTTATTACCATTCTTTCCTACCTGGTGTGGTTGCACCACTTCTTCACCATGGGTAGCGGGGCCAGCGTGAATGCCTTCTTCGGTATTACCACAATGATTATTTCCATCCCGACGGGTGCGAAAATATTCAACTGGCTGTTCACCATGTACAAGGGCAAGATCAGTTTTGAGCTGCCCATGATGTGGACCATCGCCTTCATGATCACCTTCGTGATCGGCGGCATGACCGGCGTGTTGCTGGCCGTACCCCCAGCCGACTTTGTATTGCACAACAGCCTGTTCCTGATTGCGCACTTTCACAACGTGATTATTGGTGGTGTGCTGTTCGGTTTGTTTGCCGCCATCAACTTCTGGGCACCCAAGGCCATTGGCGTGAAACTGGATGAGTTCTGGGGCAAGGTGTCGTTCTGGTTCTGGGTTATTGGTTTCTACTTCGCCTTCATGCCCCTGTACGTATTGGGCCTGATGGGTGTAACACGCCGCATGAGTCAGTTTGAAGATCCTTCACTGCAAATCTGGTTCCAAATCGCAGCGCTGGGCGCAGCCATGATCGCTGTGGGCATTGCTGCCATGTTGATGCAGTTCTATGTCACCTTCCGTGACCGTGCCAAGTTGCGCGACACCACCGGTGACCCTTGGGGCGGCCGCACATTGGAGTGGGCCACTTCAAGCCCACCTGCAGACTACAACTTTGCGTTCACCCCTGTGGTGTACGACACCGATGCCTGGGCTGACATGAAAAAGAACGGCTACAAGCGCCCACAGGAAGGTTTCGTGGACATTCACATGCCCAAGAACACTGCAGCAGGCGTGGTGATTGCCGGCATCAGCGCAGTGATCGGTTTTGCCCTGGTGTGGCACATCTGGTGGCTGGCGGCAGGCGGCTCCGTGGCCTTGGTGGTTGCCGTGATTGCACACACATTCAATTACAAGCGCGACTTTTACATCAAGGCCGATGAAGTGGCCCGTACGGAAGCCGCGCGCACGAAACTGGAGCAAGCCCATGTCTGACTTAGTGATGAACCCGGCCATGAATACAGCCATGAATGCACCCACTGATCCAAGCGCACGTTATTACGTAAAAGACCACCATCCCAAAAATGGCTCTTCGCTGGGTTTTTGGATCTACCTGATGAGCGACTGTTTGATCTTCGCTTGTTTGTTCGCAACCTATGCAGTCATTGGTCGCAACTACGCGGGTGGCCCCACCGGCGCAGAAATTTTCGACTTGAACCTTGTGGCCCTGAACACAGCGTTTTTGTTGCTGAGTTCGATCACTTACGGCGTGGCCATGGTTGGCATGCAAAACCGCAATGTGAAGAAAACCATTCAGTGGTTGGCCATAACGGGTGTGCTTGGTCTGGCGTTTTTGGCTGTTGAAATTTACGAGTTCTGGCACTTCATCAGCATTGGTGCCACACCGCAAACCAGCGGTTTCCTGACCGCCTTCTTCGCTTTGGTGGGCACGCACGGTTTGCACGTATTTTTCGGCATCATCTGGCTGGTGGTGTTGTTGTTCCAACTGAAAAAGCACGGCCTGATTGTTGAAAACCGTCGCCGCGTCATGTGCCTGTCCATGTTCTGGCACTTCCTCGATGTGATCTGGATCGGCGTGTTTACCTTTGTCTATTTGATGGGAGTATTGCCATGAGCGCGCATCCAAACAACGTGAATGACCATCACGACCACCACGATGATGGGGATGAAGTGCATGTCAGCATGCGCGATTACACCATTGGCTTCGTGTTGGCAGTCATTCTGACAGTCATCCCGTTTGCATTGGTCATGGGCGGTGTGTTTGAAAGTTCAACCACCACGGCCTTGGTGATTTTAGGCTTGGGTGCTGTTCAAATGGTGGTGCACATGATTTACTTCTTGCACATGAACAGCAAATCGGAAGGTGGCTGGAGCATGTTGGCCATGATGTTTACACTCATTATTGTGGTGATTACGCTGGTGGGTTCAATTTGGGTGATGTACCACCTGAACACCAACATGATGCCGGGCATGAATCACGAGGCCATTGAGTCGATTCAACAACTGAAATAAAGGAGTTCGGTGCACCATGAATGATGTGTCAAAGCCCCATTCAGCCCGTGCACCCAGATCAATCAAAAGGCTGCTGGGCTTTGCCCTGGCGGCCTTTTTTTTCAGCGTATTTTTGGCACTTGGCACCTGGCAGGTGTACAGGCTTGATTACAAACTCGATTTGATTGAGCGCGTTGAAAACCGTGTGGATGCGCCAGCCGTGAATGCGCCTGCCGCCGCCGAATGGCCTGCTGTTGCCCGTGACACCCATGAATACCTGAATGTGAAAGTGCAGGGTGAGTTGCTACCCCAGCACACCACCCGCGTTCAAGCCACCACAGTGTTGGGGGCTGGTCATTGGCTTCTTACGCCGCTGCGCCAGGCCAACGGGGAAATTGTGTGGATTAATCGCGGGTACATTCCCGTGAACGAAGCGGATCCCATGACGATTGATAACACCCAAGGTCTGTTTGAAGTGCGTGGCTTGTTGCGAATCAGCGAAGCGGGTGGCGCATTTTTGCGAGAGAACGACCCTGCTGGCAATCGCTGGTATTCTCGCGACATTGAAGCGCTGTCGCAACATCACGAACTGCAAACCGTTGCGCCTTTTTTCATCGATGCAGGCACTCCTAGAAATCTGGGCGAAGAAATCACGGGGTTTACCCCAAAAACCTACCCGGTCGATGGATTAACTGTAATCAAGTTTCACAACAGCCACTTGGTGTATGCCTTCACTTGGTATGCTTTGGCCTTGATGGTGGCGGGTATCACCGTTTGGCTGAATCGCAAGTCAGTCGCCTTGGCCTAAACCCGCTTGTTCAGGTTCAGCAGCAGGATTCGAGTTCCAATGGCCATTAATTCCGACATTGTTTCCATTCGGCAAGGTAGTAGCGCGTTTGATGAGACAAACGTGTTGAACGAAACCGGCCACAAAAACATGTTGCATTTGATTCACCTGCGCTGGCTGGCCGTGGGTGGTCAAATTGCGACCATATTGGTCGCTACCTGGGGCTTTGGCATACAGCTGCCGATGTTCAACATGCTGGCCGTGATGGTATGCCTGATCGCTTTCAATATTGGCAGCCACCTGCGCTGGCACGAAGAACGTGTGGTCAGCAATCGCGAATTGTTTTTGGCCATGCTGGTGGACATCGCCAGCCTGACTGCCCAGCTTTATTTCACTGGCGGTATCAACAATCCCTTCGTATTCCTGTTTTTGTTGCAGGTTATTCTAAGTGCGGTGTTGTTGCGGGCCGAGTCTACCTGGCTTGTGGTGGCCATTACTACATTGTGTCTGGCTTTCTTGTCGATTTTCAACAAGCCGCTGGTGTGGCCGCTGAATAGCCCGTACAAACTTGCTGACCTGTACGCGACCGGCCTGGTCATTTGCTTTGTGCTGAATGCGGCCCTGTTGGTGATCTTCATTACCCGAATTGGGCGTAACTTGCGTGCTGGTGATGCCGCATTGGCCAGCCTGCGGCAACGCGCCGCCGAGGAAGAGCACATTGTGCGCATGGGCCTGTTGGCCAGTGGCGCTGCACATGAACTGGGTACACCATTGGCCACCATGTCGGTGGTGTTGGGCGACTGGAAGCGGATGCCCCAATTCTCAAATGACCCGGCCATGCTGGAGGAAATTGAGGAAATTGAAGGGCAGTTGCTTCGCTGTAAAAGTATTGTCAGCGGCATTTTGTTGTCGGCAGGCGAAACGCGTGGGGAGTCTTCTTCAAAAACCAGTCTGAATGAATTCTTTGAAAGCTTGGTGGAGGAGTGGGAAAGTAGCCGCCCAGCCCAACACTTTGAATACAACAACACCATCGAAGAGGAGTTCACCGTTGCCTTTGATTCAACCGTGAAGCAAATGCTGTTCAACGTGTTGGACAATGCACTTGAAGTCTCGCCGAACTGGTTGCGATTTGAGGTGTCCAAGATCAGGGATCAGTTATTTTTGACCGTGACTGACCAAGGCCCAGGTTTCAGAGCCGATATTCTTGAGCAGGTGGGCACTCCTTACAATTCAAGCAAGGGGCGCCCGGGCGGTGGTCTCGGGCTTTTCCTGGTCTTGAATGTGGCGCGCACATTGGGCGGCACGCTGACAGTGAACAATCGTAAAGAGGGCGGTGCCGAAGTGGTGATTGCACTGCCGCTAAACGCCATGATTTTGCAGGAGAACAAATAGCCATGAGCCAAGGTAGCAGTATGGAAAGGCTTTTGTTGCTGGTTGAAGACGACGAGGCATTTGCCCGCGTTTTGAAGCGTTCTTTTGAGCGGCGTGATTACAAAGTACTTCATGCCAGTAGCCAGGAAGAAATGCAGGATGTGCTTTTGAAACAAACGCCAACGCACGCGGTGGTTGACCTGAAGCTCAGCGGTAATTCGTCAGGCCTGAATTGCGTTCAGGCGCTGCACGAACACAACCCGACCATGTTGATTGTGGTGTTGACTGGTTTTGCGAGTATTAACACTGCAGTGGAAGCGATTAAACTTGGGGCGTGCCAGTATTTGGCGAAGCCCTCCAACACCGACGATATTGAGGCCGCTTTCGGCCATGTGGCGGGCAGTGAGCCGGTCGAACTTACGAACCGCACAACATCGATCAAAAACCTGGAATGGGAACGCATTCACGAGGTGCTGGTGGAAACAGATTTCAATATTTCAGAAACAGCGCGCCGGCTGGGTATGCATCGCCGCACGCTGGCCCGCAAACTCGAAAAGCGCCGCGTGAAATAAGCGGCACCTCGAGCCGCTTGAATCAGTTCAATTCCTCTTCACTCGGAAGCACGGGCAGCGCAATCACTTCAATACCCTCGTCGCGCAGTTCTTCAAATTCCTCAGGGCTGGCCTGTCCGCGTATGGCACGAATGGGGGCCTCTTCATAATGAATTTTTCGAGCCTCCTCGGCAAAGCGGTCGCCCACATCTTCCGAGTGGTTAATCAAGGCCTGAATGGCCTGACGAGCCATGACAAAGGCGGTGGCTACATCCACTGAATTTGGCTTTTGTACTGTGGGTGCTGCAGGTACCCCTGCGCCCTGTGCTTCGCTAACCTTAGACTCAGTATGGGCTTTGCCGCCAATGTTGATCTTGGAAGGTACTTTGCGAATGGCAGATGTGCCACACTCAGGGCAGGTCAGCAGTTTTTGTTCGCGTTGGTCATCGAAATCCTCGTTGGACCGAAACCAACCTTCGAAACGGTGGGAGTATTCACACTCCAGATCGTAAATAATGATTGCCACAATGTTTGAATCTGTCTCTGAATTTGGGTATTTTACAGTGGAATGGTTTGCCTACCGCTGAATTCGAATCTCTTCTAGAATTCGATCAACAACAATCAAGGCCCAAAGAGGTTTGTATGTCCCGAAAAAAGTCACTTGAACCGCATTTGCGCGGCATCGTTGACTTGGTATCCGCCACGCTCGACGAAGGCACGCGTCAGGTTGAAGGCGTGCATCGCCGAATTGCAGACATTCCGTTCTCCGTGCTGAAAAAAATTCGCCCGATCGCGCCAATTTCATCGGCCGTGCACATGGTCGAGAAGAAAATAACCCATTCAGCCTACGACACTGTGCGCCTTGTGGCCAAGGTAGGTGCTCAGGCTGTTCACAATGTGTTGCCTACAGATCCCACCAGCCAGGGTATCTCCAAACCCGACTACAAAATAGACCACGACAGTCTTAGAAAACAAAAGACCGAACAAAAGACTAAGAAGAAACCCTAGGTGCAAATTGCTTGCGCAAGTTGAATTTAGAGGGTAAATTCTAGATATGAGCATATGCGCATATAGTGACGCAATGCAGCAATAATAGTCATATCCAGGAGACATTTGTGTCGTTCGACATTCCCTCAGACACCCCCTTGGGCCAAATTCGGCGTGCCCCGGAAAATTTCGTTAGCCGCAACGACATCGCTTTTGTAAACCGTGCCAGCGACACCGATCGCCGCAGCTTCTTCAAGAAAGCATTTGCTGCGGCCGTTGCCGGCAGTGCGGCAAGTGCCATAGTGGCTTCACCTCGTTTGGCGCAGGCGGCGCAGGGTGATCCCGCCATTCTGAATTTGCCAGCGCACAGCAAGGGCCTGGGTCAACCCGTTGCCACCATGCCCTATGGCATGCCTTCACAATACGAAAAAAACCTGCAGCGCAGGGAATCACCAGGATTGACCCGCGTGGGTGGTTCATCGGTCTCGTTTTGCCCTTTGCAGGGATTGTTCGGAGTCATCACACCATCGGGTCTGCACTTCGAGCGTCACCACCAGGGTTGGTGGGACATTGACCCCACCCAGCACCGCTTGATGATCAACGGCCTGGTGAAAAAGGAAATGGTGTTCACCGTGGATGAACTCATGCGCATGGAATCTGTTTCCCGCGTTCATTTCATTGAGTGCGGCGCCAATTCTGGCATGGAGTGGGCCAATGTAGCGGTGCCAACCGTTCAGTACACCCATGGCATGTTGAGTTGCTCCGAGTTCACTGGCGTGCCATTGATCAAAGTACTGGAGTATTGCGGTGTTGACCTGAAGAAGGGTCGCTTCATTCTGGCCGAAGGTGCCGATGGTTCATCCATGACCCGCACTATTCCCATGGAGTTAGTAGAAAGCGGCGAAGTGCTGTTGGCCTACGGTCAAAATGGTGAAATGCTGCGACCCGAAAATGGCTACCCCTTGCGTTTGGTGGTGCCGGGTGTGCAAGGCGTAAGCTGGGTAAAGTACCTTCGCCGAATTGAGGTGGGTGACAAACCCTACGGCACCAAAGACGAAGCCATTCATTACGTCGACTTGATGCCCGACGGCACACACCGTCAGTACACCTCCATTCAAGAATGCAAATCAGTGATCACCACACCATCGGGCGGTCAAAAATTACTCAGCCCTGGTTTTTACAACATTACAGGGCTGGCCTGGAGTGGCAGAGGGAAAATTACAGCCGTCGACGTATCGACCGACGGCGGAAAGAGCTGGAAAACAGCCAAACTGCAAGGCCCCGTTCATGACAAATCGCTGACCCGTTTCAACCTGCCTTGGGTTTGGGACGGCAAAGGCGAGGCCTTGCTGCAAAGCAGGGCGGTGGACAGCACAGGCTATGTGCAGCCCAGCTACCGAACACTTCGTGAAAAGCGCGATGACAAGAGCATTTACCACAACAACGCAATTCAAAGCTGGCGCCTGGATGCCGCTGGTGAAGTGCACAACGTGCACGTGGGGTAAACATGAGCAAGATGGAAAACAGGATTAAATTAACCGGTTTGCTTAGCAATACCGCAATGGCGGTACTTCTGTGTTCGCTGCTTTGGACAGCAGGTGCAGCCCAGGCTTTCGAAGGTTTGGGGCGCTTGGCCACTCCCGATGAAGTCAAAGCATGGGACATTGATGTTCGCCCAGATTTTGTGGGTTTGCCCAAAGGCAGCGGCAGCGTGGCCAAGGGTATGGAGGTGTGGGAAGCCCAGTGCGCTTCTTGCCATGGCGTGTTTGGTGAAAGCAATGAAGTGTTCACGCCGATAGTGGGCGGTACCACGGCTGAAGACATCAAAAAAGGGCGCGTGCAATCGTTGAAGGACGGTTCTTCTCCTCAGCGCACCACCTTGATGAAAGTACCCACATTGTCGACTTTGTGGGACTACATCAACCGTGCCATGCCATGGACCGCACCGAAAAGCCTGAGCACAGAGGAAGTTTATGCAGTGACCGCTTACATTCTGAACATGGGTGGCGTTGTGGGCGACGACTTTGTTCTGAGCGACAAGAACATGGCTGAAACTCAAGCCAAGCTGCCCAACCGCAACGGCATGCAAACCAAGCACGGCATGTGGTTGCCATCGGGTAAACCCGATGTGAAAGAGGCGCGTTGCATGTCAAACTGCAAACCTGACGCAAAAGTCATTTCTTTTTTGCCTGATTACGCACGCGATGCGCATGGCAATTTGATCGATCAGAACCGCCTGGTAGGTCCCGTGCGTGGCGTGGTTACCGTGGCTTCGGCGGGTGACAAACCGGCAGTGCCAAAGCTCAGCATGAACAGTGGGGAAACGTTGTTCAGTGCAAACGGATGTGTCGCCTGCCACGGCATTGACAACAAAAAGTTGGGCCCATCGGTGGTGGCGGTGGCGAACAAGTACGCTGGCAAAGCGGATGCAAAAGCGTATCTTGCCGGTAAAATCAAGGCAGGCAGCAGTGGTGTTTGGGGTGACATGCCCATGCCCGCTCAAGCGCATTTGGCCGATGAAGACATAAATGCACTTTCTGACTGGTTTTTGTCCAAGCAGAAGTGATTTGATTGAATTTTAAGGAGGAGTTACTCAATGAACCAAAACAGACGCACCATGCTGAAGGCCTCTTCTGGCCTGACAGTATTGGGCTTGGCAGTTGCCGCCGGATTGATCAAACCCAATGAAGTATTTGCAGCAGCCGGTTACCCCGACAAAGCGTTCAACGCGAAGTCAATGGACGAGCTGATGAAAGCACTTGGCGCGGGCATGCCCACAGAGAGCAAAGACATCACAGTGATCGCTCCTGACATCGCTGAAAACGGCGCAGTGGTTCCGGTTGGTGCTGACAGCAAGTTGAAAAACACCACAGAAGTGGCTTTGCTGGTTGCCAACAACCCATCCATGTTGTCTGCCCAATTCATGATCCCGGCCGGCACAGATGCGAAGGTGAACACCCGCGTGAAAATGGGTAAATCAAGTGATGTTTACGCGCTCGTGAAAGCCGATGGCAAGTACTACTTTGCCAAGAAAGAGGTCAAGGTGACCCTCGGTGGTTGCGGCGGTTAATTAAAAATTCAGGAGAAAAACATGGGTGATCCAATGAAAATTCGCGCCAAAGCCAATGGCGACGAAGTTGAAGTGAAAGTATTGATGGCGCATGAAATGGAAACTGGTCAGCGCAAAGCTTCCGATGGCAGCTTGGTGCCGGCCTGGTTTATCCAGAACGTCACCGCAAAGTGCAATGACAAGGTGGTGTTGCAGGCCAACTGGGGCCCGGCAGTGTCCAAGAATCCCTTCCTTTCCTTTTCTTTCAAGGGTGGAAAGGCTGGTGATACAGTCGAAGTAACATGGACAGACAACAAGGGTGATTCCCGCACCGACAAAACGAAAGTGGCGTAATCTCCAATTAATTCATAACCATAAGAAGGGGTGTGAGATGAGGCAAACAGCAAAAACAGCGGCCAAGCTAGCCGCTGTGACCCTCGCGGGTGCCAGTGTATTGGCATCCATCACCATGAATGCACATGCTCAGAAAACAACCGAGCAGGGCATTCAGGAATACCGTGACATGCTGGCCGATGGCAACCCAGCCGAATTGGTCGAGTTGCGTGGCGAAGACATTTGGAAAAAGCCGCAAGGTCCCAAAAATGCATCGCTTGAGCAATGTGACTTGGGCGCAGGCCCTGGCAAGCTTGAGGGCGCAGTGGCCACCATGCCACGCTTTTTCAGCGACACGGGCAAAGTGATGGATGTAGAAACCCGGCTGGTTCACTGCATGGTGACTCTGCAAGGGCGAGACGTTGCTGAAGTCACCAAGAAACCTTACTCAAGTGCCGGTGAAAAGCCCACTGAATTGGAGTCACTGGTGGCCTACATTTACGCGCAATCGCGTGGCGCCACCATCAAGGTGCCGCAAGGTCATCCCGAGGAAAAGGCATCGCGTGCTCGTGGCGAGAAAATCTTCTTCTACCGCGCAGGCCCTTATGATTTTTCATGTGCAAGTTGCCACGCCACAGACGATCAACGGATTCGTCTGCAAGGCTTGCCTAACCTGACCAAGCCTGAACCTGCCCAAGCCGCATTCGCGGCCTGGCCTGCTTATCGTGTTTCACAGGGTGCTGTTCGCTCCATGCAATGGCGCATGTACGACTGCTTCCGTCAGCAACGTTTCCCCGAGTTGAAGTATGGCTCGCAAGCGTCGATCGACCTGATCACTTTCCTGGGTGTGAAAGCCGAGGGCGGTACCATGCAGGCCACATCGCTTAAGCGCTAACAACAAGGAGAACAAACATGCTTCGCACCATTAAATACTCAACTGGCCTGTTGTTGGTCGCCTTGTTGGCCGCCTGTGCAAACACGGACAGCAAACCCGTGGTGGCTGAACCTACCAATGAAGAAATCAATCAGCTATTGCTGGCTTCGTTCAAAGACAAAGGCATTGCCAAGCTTGAACGCGTGAACCAAACCGAGTTGCAGAAAGCCTGTTCACTGGCTGAAACGGCACCTGGTGGTTTGCCTGATGCCAAGCGCACCGAGTTGCAAAATGCTGCCTTGGCTGCTGTGAAATATCCTGCGGACGGCAAGTACCTTGGCGATTGGAAGGCGGGCGAGAAAATAGCCCAAACCGGCGTGGGCTTTCAGTTTTCGGACAAAGAAGGCACAGCGGCAGGGGGCAACTGTTATGCCTGTCATCAGCTTGCGCCACAAGAACTGTCGTACGGCAATATCGGTCCTTCCTTGTACCAGTACGGCAAGTTGCGTGGCAATTCTGAAGAAATCATGAAGTACACCTGGGCGAAAATCTGGAATTCACATGCTTACAATGCATGTTCCAACATGCCACGTTTCGGCGCTGAGGGCATTCTGACTGAAACCCAGTTGAAAGACGTCATGGCCCTGTTGATGGCAGCAGATTCACCGGTCAACAAGTAACACAAACGTTCTCACCACCTGTGCCCGAAAAGGCGCAGGTGTTAACTCTCTGAAAAGCGAACTATCCAAATGCAGATGAATCGACGCGAATTCATGGGCATGCTTGCGGCCGCCTCGGCTGCGGGCATGGCGATCAACTCACCTCAGGTACTGGCGGGTGGTCACGGTGAAAAACTGTACGACCTGAAACCTTTTGGCAATGCAAGCTTGCTGCACATGACCGATTGCCATGCACAGTTGGTGCCCATTTATTTTCGCGAACCCAACGTGAACTTGGGCGTGGCCGCTGCATTTGGCAAGGCGCCGCACCTGGTGGGTGAATCGCTGTTGAAGGCATTCAATATCAAACCTGGTTCAGCGCAGGCGCACGCATTTACTTATCTGAATTTTGAAGAAGCCGCCAGGCACTATGGCAAAGTGGGCGGCTTTGCACACCTGTCCACATTGGTGAAAATGATGAAGGCCAACCGGCCTGGATCGCTGTTGCTCGACGGTGGCGACACCTGGCAAGGTTCGGCGACCAGCCTGTGGACCAATGCCCAAGACATGGTGGATGCTGCAAAAATGTTGGGCGTTGATGTCATGACCCTGCACTGGGAATGCACCTACGGTTCAGAGCGAATTCTTGAGGTGGCCGAGAAAGACTTCAAGGGCAAAATCGACATCATTGCCCAGAACATCAAAACTGCTGATTTTGGTGATCCTGTTTTTCCAAGCCATGTGATGAAAACAATCAATGGTTGCAAGGTTGCAATCATTGGCCAGGCTTTTCCTTACAGTCCAATTGCCAACCCACGTTACTTCGTCAAGGACTGGTCTTATGGCATTCAGGAAGAAAGCATGCAGGAAGTGGTCGACGAGGTGCGTGCAAAAGGCGCTCAGGCGGTGGTTCTGCTGTCACACAACGGCATGGATGTTGATCTGAAAATGGCCAGTCGTGTAACGGGTATTGATTTCATTCTGGGTGGCCATACACACGATGGTGTACCCAATGCCATTCCGGTGAAAAATTCATCGGGCACTACGTATGTCACCAACGCGGGCAGCAACAGCAAGTTTTTGGGTGTGCTCGACATGGACATTCAAGGCGGCAAATTGCGAGACTTCAAGTATCGCTTGTTGCCCGTCTTCTCCAACATGTTGCCAGCAGATCCCGACATGGAAACCTTTGTGCGCAATGTGCGCAAGCCCTACATCGAAAAGCTCAGCGAACCGCTGGCCGTGAGTGAAGGTTTGCTGTACCGCCGTGGCAACTTCAATGGCAGCTGGGACCAGTTGATCGTCGATGCCTTGATGGAAGTGAAGGGCGCTGAAATTGCATTCTCTCCGGGTTTCCGGTGGGGCACTTCGTTGCTGCCGGGCCAAACCATCACGCGTGAACACCTGATGGACCAAACTGCGATCACTTACCCCAACACCACATTGACCAACATGAAAGGCGAGTTCATTAAAACCGTGCTCGAAGATGTGTGTGACAACCTGTTCAACCCCGACCCTTACTACCAGCAAGGCGGTGACATGGTGCGTGTCGGCGGCTTGACCTACACTTGCAACCCCAACGGCGAAGCGGGGCAGCGTATTTCGGACATGCGATTGAATGGCAAACCCATTGAGGCCACGAAAACCTACAAGGTGGCTGGTTGGGCGCCTGTGGCCGAGGAAGCCCGCAACAATGGCGAACCGCCAATTTGGGACGTGGTAGAAACTTACCTGAAAGACAGGAAAACAGTGGTCACCAAAGTGCCCTACACGCCCAAACTGATCGGAATGAACGACAACCCGGGGTTCGTGGTCTAAATTGCATGAAAGCAATTTGGATGTTCTTACTGTTTGTAGGGCTCTCACCCGCGCTTGGGGCGGGTGAGAGTGCCCTTGAGTTTCCGTCGAATCTTCAAGTTCGACAAGCACCCGCCGTGGTGGTTTTGTTTTCTTTGCCCGATTGCGCCTATTGCGAGAAGGTCAGGCAGCAATCGCTACGCCATATTCACAGCGACCCCGCTTACAGGGGTAGGGTGGCAGTCTACGAAATCGATTTTTCAGACAGCAAACGCAGTTTTACCTGGTTTGATGGCAACAGGTACACCGGTAAATCCTTGGCTGGTCCGTTGAATGTGAAGTTTTCGCCCACGGTCATGGTGTTCAATGCCCAGGGCGCGGTGGCCGGGAAACCGCTTTTGGGCGCAAGTTTGCCCGAGTTTTATGGCGCTTATCTGGATGAATTGATCAGGGCTGCGTGGGCCTTGTAATTCAACCCGCTTTCAGTCGCTGGCGGTGCCCTGGTTGCCTTTGAAATCTGAAATTGCGCTTCGAATTCTGTCCAACATCGCCTTGGAAGGTTTGTGTTTGGTAATTTGACTGGCCAGTTCATAACCTTTGGTGTCCATGCTCACCGCAAAACACAATTCCAACAGGCTGGTCAAGGTTTCTGGTTCCAGCGTGGGAAGCACATCTGAATTGTTCTCGAAAAAGGCGACCAGTTTGTCGTTGGCCTTCACTCCACGGCCATCGGCGATGTCTTTTTGTATGGCCATCATGGCGCGCGCAAGGTCAAGTTCAGCCGAGTTTACTGTGCTGCGCATTTTGGCAGTCAGCTTCTCCGCCTCTTCATGTCGACCTTCTTTCACATAAATTTTTGAAAGCTGGAGGTAGTCGTGGATTTGGGAAAGTGAGGTGTTTCTTGAACGGTCAATTACTTTCGTCAAATAGTTTTTAGAGCGGGTATTGTCACCAATCCGAACGGCCAGGTCGGCCAGTTTGCGCAAGCGGGTTGTTGATGAAAGCGCCTTGGCTCCCATTTTCTCCAGAATGTCCAGGGCATCTGCGGGGCGGTTTTGTTCCCAGAGTACGTCTGCAAACAGGTCGCTTGCTGCGAGGTATTCCGGGTTTGATTTCACGACTTCGCTGAGCAGTTCATTGGCCTCTTCAAACTGTTTCTTTTCAAGATTTACTTTGGCCAGTAACAACTGCATCCAGGGCTTGGGGGCTTTCTCAAGTTTAGCGAGTAATTCATGCTCGGTTTTTTCGTACAGCGCAGACCTGTAAAACGACTCCACACGCATGCGTTCCAGTTCATTCAAGTATTGGGGAAATTTGGATTCCAGGTCCTCGCAAATACCCGGTACTTCTTGAAAGCGCTCCTCAAACATCGAGCGGTAGGCCTCGGCGAGCCGAATCTTCCGGTTGAATATTCGAACCACGCGATCGGACAGCGTCGACGCGGTGAACGGTTTGATCAGGTAATCGTCGGGCTCAAATTCGGCTACCGCGACCACATTGCCGTAACTTCGCTCACCGGTCACCATCATGAATGCGGTATTCCACGCCAGTTTTTTATTCACGCGAAGGTCTTCTAGCAATTGTTGGCCATTGCGGTCACCTTCCAGTTGGTATTCACACACAATCAGCGCGAATTCGCGAGAGCTCAAGTGCTGTTCAACCTCGGAAACCGAGCTGGCGAAAATAACTGACTTGGCGCCCAATTGAGAGAGTTGATCTTGAAGCGCACGGCGAGTCGCCAGCGCAGAATCCACCACCAGTGCCGTTTTCCCCTTCAGCGGCGTCATGTCTTTCACGGCCTGCTTCATTCGATCAGGTTTGCTTGGGCTGTCCTTTGCAGTTGTGTCAGTGTTGTCTGCCGGTAGGTCAATCTGCATCATGAATTTCAAGAGGGCAACATGGAGATACTTTATTCTCCGCGCTTTTTAACAATTTATTGCCTTCAATTGCGGGGTGTTTTGGCATCTTTCTTCGGGTTTGGTGGGTTAAATAGAATGACGCTTCTATTAACAACTGTTTACTTTCCCTTGGATGGGTGAATATTTCATGGTTTAATAACGTGCGCAAACCTTGTTACTCAAAGGTCAAATCCAAATATTGACTAGGCAAGGTATAAAAGAAAAATCAACGGAGACATCAATGATCAAAGCTGGCGTATGGCGTGTATTGGCCATTTCGGGAGTGGTTGCATTTGCGGCAGGTTGCGCAAGCGTCGAAAGAGGTGCTACAAACCTTGCGATTAACTTGATTGAACGCAGAATTATTCCCCCCCAGCTTGAAATCGATGATGTCGACATGGCCTGTCGATTCGCCACAGGCAACTTCCCCCTCATTTCTGGGGGCACCCGCGCATTCGGTGGTGACCCACAGCTTCTTGAATCCCTCTTGCTGGTGTCCTCAGCCGCCTGTTCTGAACAGCGCGCAGTGGAAGAAGAGTTGCGCTACCTGCGCGCCTCCAAGCAGAACAACATTGAAGAAGCGCAAGATGCCCGAATCGGCCAGAAGCGCTTGCTTGAAATTACAGCACGCCGCCAGTTGCGGGCGTTTGAAGCCATGCGCAACAAGCTTGAAGACAAGTACAACTTTGAGTACGGTGAAGGTTGCCCCGAGTTTGAACGTGATTTTGATGAGCTGACTTACTTGCTGGGCACAGTGGCTGGTCTACAGGCTGTGGTGAACGATATTGCTTCCCAGCAGATGGTAGGCGTGCCCACTGACATTGCACCAAAATCCGAGCGTGCGCTCAAATGCATATCCAATGCCAAGTGGTGGGGTGCTCCCAACGCAGCGCGTGCTGTGGTCTGGAGTATTTTGCCAGGTGCCTCTGAGGGCAAAGATGTGTGGGGCACATTCCGCTTGTCCATGTTGATTGGCGAGCGTCAAGGCGTGCGTCTTTCTCATGTGATGTATGGCCTGTCCGCACTGGCCGTGGGTGACACCACTCGTTTCCGTGACGCCACCAAGCGTTTCGCTAATGTCAAAGATTTCAAACCAAGCGAGCAATATGCCTTGGTTGAAGGTATTTCCGTTGCTGTGATGACCAACCTTTCCGACCGTTACTGGACTGAAAACGTAGGTACTCGCACCCCTGTGGGCAGCATGGGAAAATATTGGGATGAAGAAGCCGCAATGCCTGCAGGCATGAATGTGGACGACTTGTTGAACTAAGTTTTTGCTCACAGCAAGCCTTGGCCACACTCTAGCGATTGGTACAAGGCGCAGAAACACAATTTTGGGAGACCAGACAATGACATTTAAAATGAAAGCAATCACCGCCGGCTTTGGCTTGGCTTTGATGGCATCTGCATCACCGGCTTTGGCCAAACAAAAAGTATGTGTGTTTGACATTCTGGGCGCGGGTGGTGATGTGTTCAACTTGAGCAAAGACTACGTTCTCGCCGCCAAGGGTTTCGGCGCTGACCTGCACCTGGAGGCTTTTACAGACGAGAAAATCGCGTCTGAAAACTTCAAAACCGGCCAGTGCGACATGCTGGTGGCCACCTCGTTCCGTACACGTGCTTACAATTCCGTGGCTGGTTCGATCGATGCCCTGGGTGCTGCTTCTGTCGTGAAAGACGGCAAAGTGGACATGGCTTTGAGCTATGAAGTGGTCAAGCGCACCATTCAACTGTTCGCCAGCGAGAAAGCGGACACATTGATGACACAAGGTAATTACCAAGTGGCTGGTATCATTCCTTTCGGTGCTGCCTACCTTTACGTGAAAAGCCGCGACATCAATTCCGTTGAAAAGCTGGCTGGCAAGAAAATCGCCTCGTTTGATTACGACTCAGCCCAGAAAGAAATGATTTCCAAAGTGGGTGCTTCGCCCGTGTCTGCTGACATTTCCAACTTTGGTGCCAAGTTCAACAACGGTTCTGTAGACATTATTGCTGCGCCCGCAGCCGCCTACAAACCACTGGAACTGTACAAAGGCTTGGGTAGTGCTGGAGCCATCGTTCGCTTCCCGGTTGCTGTGTTGACCTATCAAGTAATTGTCAACAAATCCAAGTTCCCTGAAGGTTTTGCCCAGAAGTCTCGCGACTACTGGTTCAAGAAATTCCCGGCGGGCATGCAAATCATTACCAACGCCGAGAAGGGTATTCCCAACGGCGCCTGGATGGACATTCCAGCGGCTGACTCTGTGAAGTACACGATTTTGCTGCGTGAGTCACGTGTTGCTTTGGCCAAGGGTGGTTCATATGATCCCAAGGCTTTGAACATCATGAAGCAGATTCGTTGCAGCGTGAACCGTGCAGACTCCGAGTGTGCAACAAAGACCGAGCTGTAAAAAAAAGGTGGGCCCTATTCGCCCACCTGTTGCCTTTGATGTAAAGGGGCTTGCCGTTGCCCCTTTTTTATTATCTTAAATAGCTAATTAGATCAGTCAATCAGTCGATTGACGCTGATAAGGATCCGTTATGCAGAGTTCCGCCGGCAAAAAATGGTTTGGTCGCACGCCATCTGAATGGCTCTCCAGCCTCCCGATTTTCTCACTGTTGTTGCTTACCCTGATCATTGGTACCGGTGAAATGGTGCACGGCCAGCTCTTGCGGCTTGGCGAGCGCATGTTCGGTGATCCTGAAAACCAGGTTCAGTACTTTCTCCTTCGTGCCGATCCCTCTGCACCCACTTGCGAAGCCAACCCCGATATTGATGCACTGGTGGCTAAACAGGTTGCCGACGCAGAAAGCGCACCCAAATCGGATCTCGATTTGTTGTTTGGCGATGTTGCCATTGACCCCAATGAAATTCGTGCATCGCTTGAAGCCGCCCGTGATCAGTGTCGCGAGCGCTATGCTGTGTATGAGCGGGTGAGCAAGGCCATTACGCCTGAAGTGGAAGTGTTCCGCGAAATTGAAACCGGCTTCTTCGGTATTTTCAAGTTCGGCACGGAAAACCGCCCATTGATTTTGTTGATCATGGTTGCCATTGCAGCCATTTCAACCACCAAGCATTTCCACCACATCAGCCTGCGCCCGCCGCGCACCAAGAAAGACTTTCAGGTCTATTCTCTGGCCATGCTGGGTGCCAACTTGCTGATGACTATTTCAGCCAGCTACTACCTGAAGCTTCAATACGACTCGGGTGTGGCGGTTGAAAATCCGCTGATTAGTATCATTGCGATCGCCCTTTTTGCCGCGCTTTCTTTCATCAGTTTGAAAGATGTACTGAAAATTCCCGCGCAAGCCGAGGAGGGTGGCAGCTACGGCCTGGGTCTGTTGAGTATCCCGTTGTACGCCTTTATGGCTCTGAATGCGGGTATCAACTTTTTCATGGACGATTACATCGCTGGTTTGGCAATTTACTTCGGCCAAATTACCGAGCTGTCGAGTATTTTCCTGAATCTGGCCCTGTACTTGTGGGCTGGTATGTTGCTCAAGCAAACCCGCGTGGTTTCCTTGTTCATGGATATTCTGCGTCCCTGGAAACTACCACCCGAAGTGTTCACCTACATTGTGTTGCTGGCCGCTGCGGTACCCACGGCCTACACAGGCGCTTCTGGCGTATTCGTGATTGCTGCTGGTGCGATTGTGTACCGTGAAGTATTGGCAGTCGGCGCACGTCGTCACTTTGCCTTGGCAGCAACGGCCATGTCGGGATCTCTGGGTGTTGTATTGCGCCCCTGTTTGCTGATTGTGGTGATTGCGGCTTTAAACAAGGAAGTCACCACCAGCGAATTGTATGGCTGGGGTCTGTTCGTGTTCATCCTGACCTCGACCATTTTCATGATTATCGCGCTGCTGAAAGCAGAAGGGCGCGTGACTGAACGTGCAAAAGCCAAAGAGGCTTTGCCACAGTCGCTGCGTGCCTTGGTGCCAGTTTCACCCTACATCGTGATCGTGATGTTGGTGATTTTCGGTTACGAATATCTGCTGGACACCAAGCTCGACGAGTTCACTGCACCAGTGATGTTGCCAGTGATCATGTTGTTCGTGATTATTTTCGACAAGCTGCGTGGTGGTCCCACCAAAGTGGGTGGAGACACACCCGCGGAGAAGAAAAAGAATCAGGGTCTGGAAATGGCGGTGCGCAGCGCTACAACAGAAACGATTGGTCACATTGGCGCCCTTATCATGTTGATGGCCCTGTCCATTAGCGTAGGTGGCATGATCGAACGCTCTGGCTTGATGAGTATTGTGCCTGCTGAAATGGGCAGTATCTGGATGGCGTTGACTATCTTCATGTTCATGATGGTATTCATCGGCATGGTGATGGATCCCTTTGGTGCGGTTATCCTCGTGTCGGCCACGGTCGCACCAATTGCCTACAGCAACGGCATTCACCCTGTTCACTTCTGGATGATTGTGATTACCGCGTTTGAGTTGGGTTATCTGTCTCCGCCTGTCGCGTTGAACCAGCTGCTTGCAAGGCAGGTGGTTGGCGAAGAAGAAATGGACAAAGCCGCCGAGGAAACAAAGCACAAGCCTTTCTACTATCGCTACGAGCGCTGGTTGCTGCCCGTGTACACCTTGTTTATCGGCTTGCTGATTGTGACGTACGGTGGTCAGGCCTTGATCAACAATGCAGACGGTTTAAAGCCAGTCAGTCACTTCCTTGGGCTGGACCAACTTCGCCCTGCAGTGCTTGACCAATCGCCCCCACCGGCTCCTGAACCTGCGCCTGCCGCTGAACCCATGGTCGATCCTGTTGTAGATCCGGTGACAGATACCATGCTTGATCCGACTCTACCGCCAGCAGACGATTTACTGGGCGGAGAGCCGCCCGCAGCGGCGGCTGCTGCAACACCTTCGGCAGCGCCGGCTGGTCCAAGCCCGGCTCAGCTTCAGGTCGAGGTGACTGAAGTGGTTAGCAACTGGGCGGCAGCCTGGAGCGCACGGGATGTTGAGGGTTATCTCAGCTTCTACTCCGCCAATTTCGAGTTGCCTGGTGCGCAGAGCAGGGCGCAATGGGAAAGCCAGCGTCGTGCCCGAATCGCCAACAAGTCGAGTATTGAGGTGGACATCAGCAACCTGAATGTTCAGGTCAATGGTGAAGAAGCCACTGCCGAGTTTGATCAGGCTTACAAAGCTGATAAGTACTCTGACAATGTTCGCAAGACATTGCGCCTGAAGAAAGAAGACGGTCGCTGGAAAATCGTGACCGAGCAGGCCAGCTGAACAAGCCGGCGTGCGAATGAAAAAGCCCCTGACCAATCAGGGGCTTTTTTTATGCCTGGTCTCGCGGACAGGAATCGAACCTGTATCTAAGCCTTAGGAGGGCCTCGTACTATCCATTGTACTACCGCGAGATCAGCGCATTTTACACTGCAACTGGAGTCGGCCTGCACCGGGGCTTGTGATGATTTATAGATTTTGCTTGGCCCAGCGCTGTAAATTTAGAAAAAATCCAATGCATACCGAGAGTTAATCAATAAATACGCCATGAAATCAATTGGTTAAAGTTTGCCTGATCCTGGCATGCACACTGCACAACGCTTGTTACCACACACAAGTAAACAGAGGCAGGCCATGGAACACAACGCAAACTTACAGCAGTTCGAAATCACCGTTTCGGCCACAGAGGAAAATACGCTTACTCCATTGAGTCCAGCACAATTGGGCGAACTGGAAGCCTTGTTGAAATCACAGCAATCCCGCTTAAAGCACTTTGTACGCAAGCATCTTCGCCGTGAAGATTACGTGGATGATCTCATTCAGCAAACCCACATGGCTGCATTTCGCAACTGGGCCGGTTTTCGTGGCGATTCCAAGCCTGAAACCTGGTTATTTGGCATTGCATTGAACCTGGTTAAGAACTTTCGTTACCGCGACACCAGTTTTCGTTTTCAAGGCGATGATTTCGACGAGCAAATCAGCCTGATTCCTGCCGACTCCATTTGTGAGCCAGAAGAATCCCTGATGCGCCAGGAACGCATGGAATCCTTGAAATCTGCAATCGATCAACTCCCAGGCAAAATGCAAACAGTGGTTCAGCTGGTTTTGCTCGAAGGTTTGACTTATCAGGATGCCGCACTTGAACTGGATTTGCCAATTGGTACAGTTCGCTCTCGCCTCTCGCGCGCGCGGGACATGCTTAGGGTGGAGGTGATGGGGCAGTCAGAATCACAGCATTGACTAATCCCAAGGGGTGATTTCAAGCGATTGCACAGCCCTCACAATGAGTCTTGTCCATTTCATTGTGCAATCGCCACCAATGACCGAGTTAACGCTTTGCATCGAATCCCCCGAACTGAAAAGCAGACTGCGCGCTGCAGCATTGTTGATGCAGGCTAGTGTTCACGAACTTTCGTTGGCCGACCTGTTGGGTAAACGAAGCTTACCGGCGCACTGGTTACTGGTGGATCAGGGTTTGGAGCAGCTTGGCGATTTAATTGAGCACTTCAAAGCGCACGGCAGAACGCCAGAAACACAAATTATTCGTTTTATCGAGAAGCCCTGGCAAGAGTACGTGTATCACGACATTCCCATTTTTGCCTCAATTGTGCACCCGGCCAACCCATTGGCTGCAGTTCAGGTACTTGAGAAACTGATACGCACCAAACCATTCCAGTGTGGTAAAAAACCCTTGCCCAACGACAACTTGGGGCCATACAGCGATGAATTTGTTCGTTCGCAACCCATGCGCCACGCTGTGGCCCAACTTCAGCGCTTAAAGCAACTACCTGTCGACACGGTGTTGCTCGGGCCGACTGGCGCTGGCAAAGACACTGCTGCACGTTGGCTGCATGCACATTCCGGGCTTAAAGGCGAGTTTGTACACGTCAATTGTGCCGCTTTGCCAGAACAACTTTTTGAAGCGGAGGTGTTTGGGGTTATGGCCGGTGCTTTTACGGGCGCACAAAAAGACAGGTCAGGAAAGCTCGAGCTTGCACACAATGGCACGCTGTATCTTGATGAAATAGACAGCCTGCCGCTGTCGTGCCAAGCCAAGTTGTTGAATGCGCTGCAGTACCGCGGAGCGGTTCGACTGGGCGGGCATGTATTCTACAACTCGGTTTTTCGCGTCATCGCGTCGACAAAAGCCAAACTGGAAACGTTGGTTGAACAGCGCAAATTTCGGGAAGACCTTCATTTCAGGCTGAGTGTTTCTCAAGTTCGAATTCCTGCCCTGGCAGAACGGCTCGAGGACATCATTCCCTTGTACCGATTTTTTCTGAATGATGTCGCTGCACAGTTCAAGCTTGAGGTTCCAAACCTGGAGCTCGAGGATATGGACGAGTTGTTGAGTCGACCATGGCCTGGCAATGTACGTGAGTTGCACGCATTCGCGCAGCGCCATGTAATGGGTTTGGGTACACCTGGTGCAGTGCCATTGAGCGGGCCACATGCTGGCCTGAAACAGCGTTTGCTGGCTTTCGAGAAGGCAGTTTTGATACAGACACTTCAGGCACACGATGGGTGCGCGCGCATGGCCAGTGAAAGTCTTGGCATTCCCTTGCATTCCCTGTACTACCGCATGAAACGTTTCGATTTGCTGGAGAAAACCGGGAACCATTCAGACTACAAAACCACTCAATTGTCATGAAACGACGTTTATTGGCCCGCTGCCTGTAACTACTAAAAATGATTAATCCAAACACTCCGTCAATACAGACTGCTTCTTTACATGCGAGTGGCAATGCCAAGCCAACTGGCTCTGCTGTACGCAATACCTTTAAGTCCATTCTTTCTGAACTCAATGCTCGTCCCATGAAACCACTTGCCTTGCAACGTTTCGCAGGCCTGGCTGCGCCCCGTGGTCTTGCGCAGCAAATTCACAGCGACACTGCTGGTGTTGTTTAGGTGCACCCACAATCCATGTCGCCAAGTCATCCTTCGAACTGGTTTCTAATCGATGAGCAACCCGTTGAGGGCCTGGGGCATGGAGAGCTATTTCAGTCCTCTTTATGTCCATCTGATTTTCAAGCCACGCTTGTACTGAATAACTATGAAAGTAATTGTCTGCGAGACTGGCTTTCACAGCGTTGGCTTGCAAAGTCTCTGGAACAAAACCGTATTTTTGAAGCTGATCAGTCTGGTCTGCTTGTTTCCAAGGCCATGTCGGCCGCCAACTTGCTAGATGCAAAAGAAAGATTCGAATTCTGGTTGAAGTCAGTTTCAGTCGATCGGGCCAAGGCTACACAAAGCCGAGGCTGATTGCTCTATGTTGCGCCCTTGTGCTGAAAGTAGGTTTGCTTGTAGGCAAAGGCAACATGAACAAATCCCTGAAACTGGGTCATGATGATATCGTTGTTCTCGCTCACAATTTCGACACATAGGCGTAGGCAGTTGTCGTGGTTTGAAATGGCAGTTGATACACCATCGGGCATGTCGTTTTTCAATTCACCGAATAGGCTCAAAGCCAACTTGATTTGATTCTCCTGAACCTGTAACGACTTGCCCAAGCTGAAAATTCTTGCGCTTACCCGGCAATCGGTGCCGCCAAGGTGCTGCAACTCAACAGTGAAGTTTTTTTCGAAATCAATTCGATATCCGTCGGTTGCAGCACATTGCTCGGTATCGCCAGCGCTCATTCCCAAAGATTCCAGAATTTTGTTGAGTGCACCATATCGGATCGCCAAATTTGCGTTCATCAGTCCATGTAAAGGTCGTAGATTGATTTCAATTGGGCACGCGATCTAGAAATGCGTGAGCGAACAGTGCCAATCGGGATGCCTAAAATATCCGCGGCCTCCTGGTAAGAATTACCATGCTGAACCACCAGAATCAGGGTTTCACGCAGATCATTGGGCAAGTTGCCGATGGCCGACTCCAGTTTGATACTGAACTCGTTTTTCATACAGTGTTGCATGGGGTCTGACCCCTCGGCTTGTTCCAGTTCAAGGTCCTCATCCGAGGTGAAATGAAACTTGTACTGTGGGGAACGGCGTGCTGTGTTTCGAATAATGTTTAATGCGATGCCGAACAGCCAGGTGGCTCTTTTTGCATCACCTCGAAAACTGTCCCAGCAGCAGTAAGCTTCAATCAGGGTTTGCTGGAAAATGTCTTCAACTGCATTTTCATCACGAAAATGTTTGATGATAAAGTTACGCAACCGCTTTTCCTGCTTGGCAACCAACAATTCAAACTCCGAGCGTGTTGTTTCCAGATTCGCCCTTGAGCACCTTTGAATAGAGGTGATCTTTAACTTGGGGGCAATCGGTTTCATGTCGAGCCTCTCTACTTGAAACGGAAGTGGAATCATGGTCGGCCTTGGCGAATTGTTTAAATAACGCCACAGCGTATCAAGGCTGCAAAAAGTCCGAATGAGGTGTCACCATGGATAGGGGGTGGGGTGACATGCTGCTTTATTTGCCTTGAAATGTGTGCTAACCACGCTGTACAAATTTCCTATCATGGTCATGAGTGTTGGCACGGCTACAGATGGTTCCAGCACTGCCCGAAATGTGTCCAAATTATTGGTATCATCAAGCGGTCATTGAACTTTCAGGTTGTTATGAGCCAGTACCAAGAATCGTCCATCCGCGTCCTTAAAGGGCTGGAACCAGTCAAGCAACGCCCCGGCATGTACACCCGCACCGACTGCCCCTTGCATATTATTCAAGAGGTCATCGACAACGCGGCCGATGAGGCCTTGGGCGGTTTTGGTTCACGAATTACGGTGACCATTCACACGGATGGCAGCGTGTCGGTGCAGGATGAAGGGCGGGGTATTCCAATCGGCCTTCACCCCGAAGAAAAGGTGCCGGTGATCGAACTGGTATTCACCCGCCTGCATGCAGGGGGCAAATTCAACAAGGCCGATGGCGGCGCCTACCGTTTCTCCGGTGGCCTTCACGGCGTGGGCGTGTCGGTGACCAATGCTTTGTCGACCCGGCTTGAAGTGAGCGCGGTGCGTGACAAACAGGTGGGCACCCTGGTGTTCAGTGGCGGCGATGTGATCGAGCCTTTGAAAGTTCGCCCCCAAACCGGCAGTGACCCCAAAAAAGGCACCACCGTGCGCGTGTGGCCCGACCCCCAGTATTTTGATTCGCCAGTGTTGCCGCTGAATGAAATGGATCGCCTGTTGCGCAGCAAAGCCGTGTTGCTCAAGGGCGTTGAAGTGGTGTTGGTGACCGAGAAAACCGGTGAAGCCAAACGCTGGAAATTTGACGATGGGTTGCGCGGATTTCTAAAAGAGGAGTTGCTGGACCGCGAGTTGGTGGCCCCCATGTTCAGTGGTGACCTGAGTGTCGATGTTCTACGCGATGAAGGATTCGCAGAGGGCGAGGGCGCAGCTTGGGCCTTGGCTTTTGTGGCGGAGGGCACACCCGTGCGGGAAAGTTATGTGAACCTGATTCCGACTTCTGCAGGTGGCACGCATGAATCGGGTTTGCGCGAGGCCGTGTTTCAGGCCATCAAGGCGTTTTGCGAAATGCATTCACTGATGCCCAAGGGGATCAAGTTAATGCCAGATGACATTTTTTCAAAAGCCAATTTTGTGTTGTCGGCCAAGGTGCTCGATCCGCAGTTTCAGGGGCAAATCAAGGAACGCTTGAACAGTCGCGACGCGGTGCGACTGGTGTCGTCTTTGGTCAAGCCTGCATTTGAATTGTGGCTAAACCAGCACGTGGAAGACGGTAAAAAAATTGCTGAACTGGCGATTAAACAGGCGCAGGCCCGTTCACGTGCTGCGCAGAAAGTCGAGAAGCGAAAAAGCTCGTCGGTGGCCATTTTGCCAGGCAAGTTGACCGACTGTGAAAGCACCGATATTACGCTGAATGAGGTGTTTCTGGTTGAGGGTGATTCTGCGGGGGGATCGGCCAAGATGGGCCGTGACAAAGAGTTTCAGGCCGTGTTGCCTTTGCGCGGTAAGGTGCTGAATGCCTGGGAAACTGACAAAGACCGCCTGTTTGCCAATCAGGAAATTCACGACATTGCAGTGGCCATTGGCGTAGACCCCCACGGCGTGAACGACAACCCCGACTTAAGCGGTTTGCGTTACGGCAAAATTTGTATTCTCTCAGACGCTGACGTGGATGGTTCCCACATTCAAGTGTTGTTGCTCACCTTGTTCTACAAACATTTCCCAGCGCTGATTCGAAGCCAGAATTTGTATGTGGCCAGACCACCGCTATTCCGTGTGGACGTGCCTGCTCAGGGCAAAAAGCCGGCACGAAAACTGTATTGCCTGGACGAAGCTGAGCTGTACGCCGTGCAAGACAAGCTGGGCAAGGAAGGCGTGAAAGAGGCGAACATCAAGATTTCCCGCTTCAAGGGTTTGGGCGAAATGAATGCTGAGCAACTTTGGGAAACCACATTGAACCCGGATACACGCCGTTTGTTGCCTGTCACCTTGGGCAGCATGGATGTGAACGAAACCAACGCCATGATGCACATGCTGATGGGGCGCACAGAAAGTGGCGCACGCCGCACCTGGCTCGAGGACAAAGGCAATTTGGTGGAAGTGGATATCTAATCCTTTCCCTGTTTACTTAAAATCGCGCGAGGGTGTTTGCAGTTGTGCAATCAGGTGGGTGTAGTCCACGAGCCTTCGCGCTACCAAGTTGCATACTTCACCTTCGCGTTGCCAAATACCAAACACACCCATAATTTGCGCATTGCGCAGAACCTGGCGTTGTTCTTCGGCCAGGCTGTTCCAGACAATCACATTCACATTGCCTGTTTCATCTTCAAGATTTAAAAACACCGTGCCGTGTGCAGTGGCTGGGCGTTGCCGGTGCGTCACAATGCCACAGGCCCGTGCCAGCCTGCCGTTTGGGTAAGTACGCAATTCTTCAACCTGTTTTATTTTGTAGGGTGCCAGTTGTTGGCGTAAAAATGAAATAGGGTGGTGCTGAAGGCTTGAACCTGTGGCGCGGTAATCGGCCAACATGTCCTCCAGTTCACTGGCTTTGGGCAATTCAAGCGGTGTTTCATTGCTGCGGGTATTGCTCAGCAGGTTTGTATTGTTTGCGTTGTGACGAATGCCACTTGTTTCCGTTGCTGCGGTTTGCCACACGGCTTGGCGGCGGTGCCCGGCGAGTTTTTCCAGTGCATTCGCATCGGCCAGTGCAAGTAAGTCACCACGGTCAAGCCGGGCACGTTTGGTCAAGTCTTCCACACTTTCAAACAACCCTTTCTCGCGGGTTTGAACAATGCGCAAAGCAGCGTCGTGTTTCAGCCCGTTCACCCGGTTTAAACCCAAACGAACTGGCAGAAAATCACCTGTGCAATTTTCAAGTTGGGTTTCAAGGGGGCTGCACTGCACATCCACAGGCAGTACCGTGACACCATGCCGTTGCGCGTCTTGAATCAGCTGCGAAGGTGCATAGAAACCCATGGGTTGTGCATTGAGCAAACCGCACAAAAATGCATCAGGGTGGTGGCATTTCAACCAGGCCGATGCATACACCAGCATGGCGAAACTGGCGGCATGGCTTTCCGGAAAGCCGTATTCACCAAAGCCCTCCATTTGTTTGAAAATACTTTCAGCAAACTCCCGGGTATACCCACGTTCCAACATGCCATTCACCACCCGTTCGTAAAAATGGTGCAGACCACCTTTGCGCTTCCAGGCGGCCATGCCACGGCGCAATGCATCGGCCTCGCCTGGTGAAAAGCCGGCCGCCAGAATAGCAACCTGCATCACTTGTTCCTGAAAAATAGGAACACCTTCGGTTCGGCCCAGAGCCTCTTTCAAGGCATCAGAAGGATAGTTCACGGCTTCCAGGCCCTGCCTGCGTTTTAAAAACGGGTGCACCATACCGCCTTGAATGGGGCCGGGCCGCACAATGGCCACCTGTATCACCAAGTCGTAATATTGTTGAGGCCTAAGGCGGGGAAGCATGCCCATTTGCGCGCGGCTTTCAATTTGAAATACACCCACAGTGTCAGCCTTGCACATCATGTCGTATGTTGCATTGTCTTCAGGCGGTATCGCTTGCAGTGTTCGGGGCGCATCAGGTTTTTTGTGCAGTTGGTCCAGTGTCATTCGAATGGCGCTCAACATACCAAGCGCCAGTACGTCTACCTTCATCAAACCCATGGCATCCAGGTCGTCCTTGTCCCACTGAATCACACTGCGCTCTGGCATAGAGGCATTTTCTACGGGCACCAGTTCAGTCAGGCTGTCGCGTGCAATCACAAAACCGCCTGTGTGTTGCGACAAGTGCCTCGGAAAACCAAGCAGTTCATCGGCCAAATGTACACAATGCTGCACGCCACTTTGGTGCACATCAATCCCTGCCTGAATCATGTGGTCTACGCTCATGCTGCGGCTGTAACCACCGTCTTGCGACTTGGCCAACTGTTCAACCAAATCCGTGTCCAGTCCCAAGGCTTTTCCCGCATCACGCAATGCTGATCGGGGTCTGTACACCACCACACTGGCGGCCAATGCGGCCCGGTCACGACCATATTTTTGGTAAATGTATTGAATTACTTCTTCGCGGCGTGTGTGTTCAAAGTCCACGTCAATGTCGGGTGGCTCGTTGCGCTCCCGGCTGATAAAACGCTCGAACAGTACGGCCATTTTGTCGGGGTTGACTTCGGTAATATGAAGGCAGTAACACACCACTGAATTGGCGGCAGAACCTCGGCCCTGGCACAAAATATTTCGCGACCGGGCAAAACGGACAATGTCGTAAACCGTTAAAAAGTAAGCCTCAAATTGCAGCTCTTCAATCAGTTGTAATTCATGTTCAATTTGTTTTTTAACTTTGGCAGGTACATTGCTGCTGTAGCGTTGGGCAGCGCCTTCTTCTACAAGTTGACGCAAGTATTGTGTAGGTTCCAGGCCTTCTGGGCTTATTTCACGGGGGTATTGGTAGCGCAACTCATCCAGTGAAAATACACACTGTGCGGCCAGCGTTACAGTTTGTTGCAGCAAACGGTGCGGGTAAGTTTGGGCAAGTTGCTGCAAAGGTTGCAGACACCGTTGCGCATTCGTTTCCAGAAATGGCTTTGCGTCGTTCAGCTTGCAGTTCAAGCGAATGGCAGTTAGCACGTCATGCAGATTTTTTCGTTCACTTGAATGCATAACTGGTAAGTTACTGGCCATGAGTTCAACACCGTGCAAGTGGGCCAATGCCTGCAGGTATAGTAGCCATGGCCTGTCGAATCCACGGTGCTGCAAATTGCACACCACATGCAAGCGGCCAGTGAAACGTTTGGCACACCAACTTAACAAGGCAGTAAAATTTTCCTTGCTGCGTTCGTCGGGCACCAATAACAATTGCAGTCCAGGTGGAATATCAGCAAGATCGTCGCGGGTGAACAAGTAGTCGCCTTTGGTGGCACGGCTACGGGCCTGCGTAATCAGGCGGCACAAGTGGGTGTAGCCAGTTTTATTTTTTACAATCAAGGCAATGCGTTGGCCAGCAAATGCGCTGCTGCGTGCAAACACAAACTGTGCACCCACCAGCAGCTGAATGCCACATTCTTTGGCGGCCTGGTGTGCACGAACAATGCCCGCAAGCGAACATTCATCAGTGATACCAATGGCGCTGTAACCTAACAGTTTGGCTTGTTGCACCAGTTCTTCCGCGTGCGATGCGCTTTTCAAAAAACTGAAGTTGCTCAAGGCCAGTGTTTCAGCGAAAGGCGGCAAGGCTTGCAGTGATGTGTTCATGCTAACCAAGCCCTATGCAAAGTAACCGTGCAAAAACCAGCGTGCGTCTTCTTCAAGCAGGTCTTGATAAAGCCATACCAAACTGGAATTGCTGTCCCGCGCGCAGTAGTAATCGCGTTTGCAGGGTTGTGCATCCCACCAGCCAAACTCAACACGCTCAGGGCCGCTGAGCAATTGCCAGGGGCCACCCGTTTGCCAATTCGGGGCTTTGCCTTGCAATGGTTTGGGTGTTGGCAATAGCCACAATGGGCGCGGAGTGCTGGCTGCCAATGCCGAGTTATCTAATTCGGGTGTGTGCTGGTTTTCAATTTTTTTATAGGCGGTGTTTGCAGGTTTTTGCACCGGGGTGTGCTGCAACACAAGGCTACACTCAGGCCTGGGGTCACTGTCTGTTGCTGCAAACAACACGGTTTGTTCGCCCAAGCGCGCGCGAAGAATATCGCAGGTGTTGTTCCAGTTGCGCGCGCCTTCCGCGGGGTCGGGTAAAAAACTGTGATTCACGTTGGGCAGCAATTCACTATGCGTGCATTGCACTCGCAGGTTACGTATATCGTCCTCGAATTGCATGCGCCCCAGTTGGTGGTGCAGCAGGCGCCTCCATGTGTCGAGGCAATCGGTGGCTTGCGCACTTCTCAGGTGCAAAACCTCCTCACCGTGCGTGTGAATAAAGGCCCAGTGCAATTCACGTGTGCCATGTTTTTGCTGCTTTAACCAGTTGCACACCGCATCAAGCAGTGCTTGTGCATGGTGCTCAATCAGATCAAGCCTGTCGCTGTGAAAGGGAAGTTCCTTTTCTTGCTCGAATGTATCCGCAGGTTTGTGTGGCACCGTGCTTGTGGCGAGTTTGTTTTGAACACCAAAACCTGAATCCAGTTCAGCCAATGCCTGCGCGCCAAAGCGTTTTAAGAATCCGTCGCGTGGCAAGCGCCACAAATCACCAAGGCGGCCAAAGCCGCATTGTCGCCAGGTGATTTGAAGCTTCGCATCGCAATCAAGTACAGAGATTGGCAAGGCCAGCAAACTGTTTTCATTGAAATTCAGCATGGCCAGAAAATCATCTTGATTGCCTGCAGGGGCGCTCTTGCCAAGCCACCACGCGCCAGTTGCTGTGTGGTGGTTGGCCAGTTGTAATTCACCAGGAAATTCGTCTGCGCTTTGCCACAATTGCGAAAGTAAAGCCTGTGCACCACCAAACAACCTGAAGCTGCTGTGTACCTCGACCAGCCAACCTACGTATTCATGATGCTGGTCTTGTCGCCAGCACACCACCGGGCTGTAATGCGATGCCAATTCAAACAACGAATTGGCATCAAATTGCGATTTGACTTCGCGTGGGTTGCGGGATTGTCTGTAACTCAGGGCGATCCAACGCACGAACAAGCTCCTGTGAGTGCGGGGTGTCGTGTAAAGCACCTTGCGGTTTGGGTAAATCGATTAGTACCGGTTGCTCCAGTACCGGGCCCCTGCGTTTGATCAAATGCACTCGCAGGGTGTTTGGATTTTGGGCCGTAAGGCACAAGCGCAGTGAAGCCGGGGAGGGCTGCATTTGTGCCCGAATGGGTCGAAACACAAAACTTAGCCCCTGTGAACGTGTGGCCTGGTACTGCAAGCGGCGCAACACGGTTGGGCTACACAGTGTTTTTTCTTCGGGAAGCCACATGAAAAGCGCGCCGAAGGAGTCACTTTGCAGCACTTGTTCAATGGCCCAAAGCCGATCCTGGGGTTTGTCGGTTTGAATCAAATGCACTTGGTTCAAAGCCACTCCAAACTGCTCAAATACAGGCGTGAGTGGAAGCAGCGGTGCGCCAATCAGCACCAGTTTTTTTTTCTCCAGCGTCAGCTTGCGTAACACAGGCATTAGAAAGCGAAGTTCGCCAATGCCATGGTGTTTCAGCAGCAGTTCAATCAAGTTGCGGGTGGGCCAGCCACCCCCGGGCAGTTGTTGATCAAGGGCGGAAAAACCGCTGGGTATGCGTGCACTGCTGTCGATGGCAAGCTGATGGGCGCGCCACACGCCCGGGTGAATGTTGGAAAGATCAGACGACACAACACAACTCCCCGACATTGCTTTGTAGTGCAATTACTGGTTTTTAATGCAACTGACCTTGGCGAATCAAACCAACAGCCAAACCTTCAATTGCGAAGGTTTCGGTTCGCAGGTCGACTTCGATTGGAGCGAAATCGCTGTTCTCGGCTTGCAATTCAACCACATGGCCTTTCTGGAAAAAACGTTTCACGGTGACATCGTCGTTCACGCGTGCAACCACAACCTGACCCGCTCGAGCGGTGCTGGCTTTTTTTACAGCCAGTAAATCACCATCCATAATGCCGATGTCTTTCATGGACATACCGCGTACTTTCAACAAGTAATCGGGTTTGTCTGGGAACAGCGAAGGATCAACAGGAATTTGTTTTTCCACATGTTCTTGGGCGAGAATCGGGCTGCCGGCAGCAACGCGACCTATCAGTGGCAGTTGCATGAACTGCTCGACTGCACGTTCGGCTGCCTTGCTGGCTGTTTCTTCCAGACCTTCAGCGTATTCGCCCAGCAAGCGAATACCGCGTGATGTACTGGCATCCAGGGCAATGACATTTTTCTTGGCCAAAGCCTGCAAGTGATCTTCTGCTGCATTGGCTGAGCGAAAGCCCAGTTGCCGTGCAATTTCAGCGCGGGTAGGGGGCCGACCAAACTGGGTAATTTGGTCCCGGATTAAATCAAGAATTTCTTGTTGACGAGCAGTTAAACCTTTCATGGCACCAATCTCGAATTGACGTGCTGTGATTATATACAGTAAATCAAAACTTGCAAACACAATTGCCTGAATCCAATTGGCGCATGTGACAGGTAATACATTTATCTTCGGGAGAGACAGTCTGGGAGACACGGCCAGAAGCGGAGCGACAAAGTCGCATCCGCGGCCAACCTCACAAAACCGGCCACTCGCATACCTTGTATTGGGTATTTTTCCCGGCTTCACACCACTCTGTCCCTGAATCACCTGCCAGATCCTGCGATAATAAACCCGTAGTAACAACCAGGTGATTCACGTTCATGCTTGTAGTTCTTTCTCCCGCAAAGTCGCTCGATTACGAAACACCCTTGTCTGTCCAAACCAGTACGCAGCCACAATTTGTTGAGCAAGCGGCCGGTCTGGTCGATATTTTGCGTCCCATGAGCCCTGCTGATATTTCCGAACTGATGTCGGTGTCAGACAAGCTGGGTGTGCTTAACGCAACGCGTTACAGCGAGTGGTCCCCGAAGTTCACCAAAAAGAATTCACGCCCTGCGCTGTTAGCATTCAATGGCGATGTGTACGATGGTTTTGATGCCAAAACCCTGGATGAAGAAGGGCTGGCTTTTGCACAAAAGCATGTGCGTATTCTGTCGGGCCTGTATGGCATTTTGCGCCCACTCGATTTGATGCAACCTTATCGCCTTGAAATGGGTACCAAGCTGCCCAACCCTGCAGGCAAAGACTTGTATGCCTACTGGAAGCAAACCGTGGCGCCTGCCCTGAACAAGGAGCTTGCCAAGAAAGACCCGGTCTTGGTGAACCTGGCCTCTGATGAATACTTTAAATCGGTTGATACCAAGGCTTTGAATGCGCGCGTGGTTCAGCCCGTGTTCCAGGACTATAAAAACGGCCAGTACAAAATCATCAGTTTTTTCGCTAAAAAAGCGCGTGGTTTAATGGCCCGCTACATTGTTGATCAACGCATTACCGATGTAGAGCAGCTGAAAAAGTTCAAGGTGGCAGGCTATGCTTTTGCCGCCAAAGAATCCACCGAGAACACCTGGGTATTTCGCCGCAAGGAAGCCTGATCTTGACCATTCCGCACATTCTGATCAGCAACGACGACGGCTACAGCGCCCCCGGCATTCTGGCTTTGCACGGTGCTTTGCTTGAACGCTTTGGCAACACGGTTCACCTGGAGGTAATGGCGCCCGAGCAAGACCGTTCTGGTGTCTCAAATGCGCTGACGCTTGACCGGCCACTCACCGTTCGCACAGCAGCCAATGGCTTTCGTTATGTCAATGGAACTCCCACCGATTGCGTGCATGTGGCGGTGACTGGTTTGCTGGAAAGGCGACCCGATCTTGTGGTGTCTGGCATCAACAACGGCGCCAACATGGGCGACGATACGATTTACTCAGGCACTGTGGCGGCCGCCATGGAAGGCTTTCAGTGTGGTTTGCCCGCAATTGCTTTTTCGCTGGCTGGCAAAGGTTATGCGCACTTGGACAGCGCAGCTCGTGTGGCCGCTGAAATCGTGGACCGCTTCTTGAACAACAAGCTGGGTTTGGAGCATTGTTTGCTAAATGTGAACATCCCCCCGATTCCTTACGATGACATGCAAGGTTACGAATGCACCCGTTTGGGCAAGCGCCACCATGCCGAGCCCGTGATTCCAACCCAGAACCCGAAAGATGAAACTGTTTACTGGATTGGCCCACCCGGCGGCGCCAAAGATGCGGGCCCTGGTACCGATTTTTATGCGGTCAAGCAGGGTAAAATTTCGATCAGTCCCTTGAAGGCTGATTTGACGCACACCGAACAAATGAAGACCCTGGCCGATTGGCTGTAAAACAACAACATGGATCAAAAGCCCCGTTTCAAGCCAGCACCTGCGCTGATTACCCAGTCTGCGCGCAAACTGGATCGCATTCCGGAACGCATCGGCGGTTCAAGCTTGACCTCCGAGCGTGCGCGTGGGCACTTGGTTCAAAAATTGAAAACCCTGGGCATCGTGAACCAGCGTGTGCTCGATGTAATTGGTGCTGTGCCACGGCATTTGTTTGTGGACGAAGCGTTTGCCTCGCGCGCCTACGAAGATGCAGCCTTGCCAATCGGGCACCAGCAAACGATTTCCCGACCATTCACAGTAGCCCGGTTTGCAGAATATGCACTGGATGGCCGAAAGGATCTCGACAATGTGCTGGAAGTGGGCGCGGGTTGTGGTTACCAGGCCGCCGTGTTCGCTCAAATTGCAAAGCGTGTGGTCAGCATAGAACGCATTGAGGCGTTGTACGACAAAGCCCAACGCAACTTAAAACTTGCAGGCTTTCAGAAAGTCAAAGTAATACATGGCGATGGTTTGGTGGGTTTGCCCTCACAAGCGCCGTTTGATGTCATCATTGTGGCCGCTGCGGGTTTGGAAATACCACAAGCCTTGCTGAAGCAGTTGAAAATTGGCGGGCGCCTTATTGTGCCCGTGGCTGACCAGAATCAGCAAAATCTGGTCATTGTTGATCGATTGGCGGTCGACAAATGGCACCGAGAGAAAAAAGACTTGGTAAAATTCGTACCCCTGTTACAAGGAACCCGCATCGTATGAAACGTGGCGCATTAACTAGAACCCAATTGCTGGGTCACACACGTGCATTGGCAGTTGGATTCGCAACACTGACCTTCTTGGCAGCCTGTACAACAACGGGTAACCAGGCTCCTGTGGTCGATCGTTTGCCCTCCCGTTCTACTGACACTGCCGTGGCTACCGACGGTGTTTACACCGTCAAGGCTGGCGACACCCTGTACAGTATTGCTCTGGATTTTGGCCTGGATTGGCGTGAACTGGCGCGTGCCAACAATTTGAGCGATCCCAGCAAACTAAGCATTGGTCAAAAGTTGCGCGTGACAGGTGCGCCTACTGCTGTAGCCGGCGGTGCTTCGGGATCAACCATTGAAGACAGTGGCGTTGAAGTAACCCCAATCACACCTGCTGGTGGTGCAAAGCCCGTTGAGGCCACACCAGCACCTGAAATCAAACCACCGGCACCTGTTGCTGTTACCTTGGGTTTTATCTGGCCGCACCCAGGTGAAATCATTCAAGGGTACAAGGCGGGTGTAAACAAGGGTATTGATCTTGCCGCCAAGGTTGGTGATCCTGTGGTGGCCTCCCAGGCTGGGCGTGTAGTTTATTCAGGCAACGCGCTACGCGGTTACGGCAACTTGATTATTCTGAAACACGACAACAATTTGTTGACTGCCTATGCGCACAACAAAACCTTGTTGGTGAAAGAAGGCGAACCCGTCACCAAAGGCCAGAAAATTGCTGAAGCAGGGCAGTCCGATTCTGACCGCCCCAAGCTGCACTTTGAGGTGCGTAAGCAAGGTAAGCCTGTTGACCCGATGGATTACCTCCCGGCCCGTTAATTTTTATTGAATGTAGCCATGGGCCGCAAAAAGAAAAAAGACCGAACACCTGTGGTGTTTCCACAGGTGCAAGTTGCCATTGAATCAATCGACCTGGATGCCAATGGCATTGGCCATGTGGATGGCAAAGTGCACTTTATCGATGGTGCAATCACCGGTGAAACCGTGGTTGCTGAAATTACGCGAGTAAAGCCAAGCTATTCAAAAGGCAGAACACTGCAGGTGCTGAATTCGGTTTCCACTCGTACTACTCCCAAGTGCCCGCATTATGGGGTGTGTGGTGGGTGTGCCATGCAACACATCGAGCCCAATGCACAGGTGGCCATTAAAAATCGTGCACTTGAAGACCTGCTGCAGCGAATTGGTCGCCAAACCCCTGAACAAATGATGCCGCCTATTTACGGCTCTTTTTGGGGTTACCGGCACCGTGCGCGCTTAAGCACCCGGTTTGTGATCAAGAAAGACCGCTTCTTCGTGGGTTTTCACGAGAAGTCTTCTTCGTATGTGGCTGACATGCAGGTATGCCATGTACTGCCTAAACATGTGTCCAATATGATCGTGCCCTTGGGCAATATGCTGGTTACATTGAGTATTTTCATGCGCGTTCCGCAGATTGAACTCGCTGTTGGCGATGGCGTAACTGCCATGGTCCTTCGCCATTTGGAGCCTTTGAGTGAATCAGATCTTGATACGCTTCGGGCATTTGGCAATGAATGGGGTGTGGACTGGTGGTTGCAGCCTGGTGGCCCGGCCACAGCGCACCGCCTTGAAGCAGACAAGCCGGTAGACCTCACTTATCGCATTCCAAGCTTTGGCATTCGCATGCGATTCAGGCCCACTGATTTCACGCAAGTGAACCACATGATCAACGACGCCATGATCAGCCGCGCCGTGTCGCTGCTCGATCTGAAACCTGAAGACCGTGTGCTTGACCTGTTTTGTGGTCTTGGTAATTTCTCTTTGCCTTTGGCCACAAAAAGCAGCTATGTGAAGGGTTTTGAAGGTTCACAAGACCTTGTAAGCCGGGCCGGTGAGAATGCTGAATTCAACGGTTTGGCCGACAAAACAGAATTTCACGTGCGCAACCTGTTTGAAGTGGAAACACCTGAATGGGAAAGCTGGGGGCAATACGACAAAGTATTGGTTGATCCTCCGCGCGATGGGGCGTTGGAAATTTGCAAGGCAATTGTGGGTGCGCGTGCAGAGTTTCAGCCAAAACGCATTGTGTATGTGAGTTGTAATCCAGGCACTTTGGCCCGTGACACCGCCGTGTTGTGCAATGTAGGTTCGTACAAATTGATGAAAGCCGGAGTGGTGAACATGTTCCCGCACACTGCGCATGTGGAATCGATTGCGGTGTTTGAGCGGGTTGAATACAGCGAATATTGCGGATAAAAAGCCAAGCGATCACTGGCTGGAAGCACAAATAACAAACGGGGCCGTTGCGGCCCCGTTTTCGTTGGTGCGTTTGCCTCACCAACTCGGCGGTCAGTATAGATACCGACCAACTGAGACTTCATAATGCGCTTCTGAAACCGACTTTGCAACAACTTTCGATGTTGCAAAGTGTCAAAAAAGTACTTTTAAATCAGTTACTTTCAGGTAACTTGAAGTCTGTTGGCCCGTTTTTACTCGCGGCTGCCACCAGCAAACACCATGAGCAGTTGCAGCAAATTCACGAACAAATTGTACAAACTCAGGTAAATGCTCAGGGCGGCAGAAATATAGTTTGTTTCACCACCGCGCATCACGCGCTGCAGGTCGTACAAAATAAACAGCGAGAACAAGCCTACACAAATGGTAGAAATGGTCAGCGACAAGGCTGGCATTTGCAGGAAGATGTTGGCTACAGAAGCCACAATCACCATGACCAAACCAATCAGTAGGCCTTTGCCCATATTGGTGAAGTCGCGCTTGGTCACCGCTGCGTAGCTGGCCAGACCAAAGAAAATACCCGCTGTACCCAACGCAGCCATCATGATGATGGAGCCACCGTTGGACAGGCTAAGTGCAACCGACAATATGCCGGAGAGCATCAAACCCATGAAGAATGTGAAGCCGAGCATCAAGACCACACCAAATGAGTTGTTGCGGTTACGTTGAATACCCCAGATGAAGCCGAACATGGCCGCAAGCATCACGACGAACGACAGGATCGGGCTGCCAGCGAATAGACGGAAGAAGCCGAATTGAATGCCCGCAAACGCGCCCAAGGCTGTTGGCACCATGGAAAGGGCCAGCAAGAAATAGGTGTTTCGCAGAACGCGGTTGGTTTCTACGGTAGATACACCACCGGCTGTTCGGCCAAATTGTGCAGTTCTGAAGTCAGACATGTGTACTCGCTCCTTTGTAAAACGCGAATTCGTATGGATTTAGAGTAATGGTAATGGCGAAAAGTTTCAATTCAAGACGTGGGTCAGCCCCGTGATTGGGTTTTTTACATAAACCAGCTATAATCGCGGGTTAATTTTCATGCTTTTCTAATCTTTTCGGAGTGGTTACACCATGGCAATCGAGCGCACCCTGTCCATCATCAAGCCTGATGCTGTTGCAAAAAACGTTATTGGTCAAATTTACAGCCGCTTTGAAGCCGCTGGCCTGAAGGTTGTTGCTGCACGCATGGCACACCTGTCACGCGCTGAAGCTGAAGGTTTCTACGCTGTGCACAAGGCACGTCCATTCTTCAAGGACCTGGTTGAATTCATGATCTCCGGTCCAGTAATGATTCAAGCCCTGGAAGGCGAGAATGCAATTGCCAAGAACCGCGAACTGATGGGCGCAACAAACCCCAAGGAAGCCGCTGCCGGTACAATTCGCGCCGACTTCGCAGACAGCATTGACGCCAACGCTGTTCACGGCTCCGATGCACCAGAAACCGCTGCGAACGAAATCGCTTATTTCTTCCCAGCGTCACAAGTATTTTCACGCTAATCTAGTTCGATTGCGTTGAATTCCGGGGGCGCACGTGCGTCCCCGTTTGTTTTGAAAGGACACACCATGAGTGCACAACTCGACAATTTGCTGGACTACTCGGTGCCCGAGTTGATTCAGTGGTGTGGCAATTTGGGTGAAAAGCCGTTCAGGGCCAAGCAGCTGGCCAAATGGATACACCAGTCAGGCATGGACAATTTTGACTCCATGACCGACCTTGCGAAGTCATTTCGCCAGAATTTGAACAGCCGTGCCTGCATCAAGGCCCCCAGCATCATTTCCGACAATGTCTCCAAAGACGGCACACGCAAGTGGCTCTTTGATGTGGGTAACGGCGATGCTGTCGAAACGGTATTTATTCCCGAAGAGCGCCGTGGAACCCTCTGTGTCAGTTCGCAGGCAGGCTGCGCCGTGAATTGCCGTTTCTGCTCCACAGGCAAGCAAGGTTTTTCCCGCAATTTAAGCACCGCCGAGATTGTGGCCCAGTTGTGGAAGGCCAATGTCTTACTGCGTGAAGCGGGTGAACGGGTTTACGCTCAAGAGCGCCCGGTTACGAACGTTGTCATGATGGGCATGGGCGAACCACTGTTGAACTACGATGCCCTGGTGCCTGCCTTGCAATTGATGCTGGATGACACGGCTTATGGTCTCTCTCGCCGAAGGGTTACTGTGTCCACTTCAGGTGTTGTGCCGTTTATGGACAGGCTCTCACAAGACTGCCCCGTGGCTTTGGCTGTGTCACTGCACGCCCCCAATGACGCGCTTCGTGACCATCTGGTGCCATTGAACAAAAAGTATCCCCTGCGGGAATTGCTGGACGCTTGTTTGCGTTACCTGAAATTTGCACCTCGGGACTTCATCACCTTTGAGTATGTGATGCTCGATGGTGTGAACGACAAGCCCGAGCATGCTCAGCAATTGCTTGAAATCGCAAAAATTGTGCCTTGTAAATTCAATCTGATCCCCTTCAACCCCTTCCCGGAATCGGGTTTGCTCAAGTCAACCAGCCCTGCGATCAAAACGTTTGTAGACATACTGGGCGGAGCAGGGGTTGTGACGACCGTTCGCAAAACTCGGGGCGACGACATCGATGCGGCCTGTGGGCAACTGGCCGGTGAGGTTCGGGACCGAACGAAAGTCAAGGAGCGGCTGGTGAGCACCGTGTCTCTGGAAGAACTGAGGGGTTCCTCCAAACGCAGGGACTAGGGAAACACCCCGCATGCTTTGTCATACAATGAACGCATGATGTGGTGTGTTGTAGAAGTCTGAGTGTATTAATTGAACTATAAAAACTATATTTTGATCGCCAAACTTGTGGCGCTTTCTCAAAAAACTCCTCAACACATTGAATTTTCATAGAAATCGCTTGAATCTACCGGCTTGCTTCGATTATGCTGCACAGGTGGTGGCGGTAAAGAACTACAATTACTAATCGGGGCCATTTGTGCCTGCCGACGCTTGGAAAGACCAAATGAATGAAAATCGTGCCATGAGCAAAACTGAATCATCAGATGCCAGTGCAGGTCAGGATGTAAAACTGGAGCAAAACAACAGCTCTGTTGCAGAAAAGCACCCCAATTTGACGCTGCTCGAGTCGGGTCAAAACCCAGGCGAAATTTTGCGTGTCGCCCGTGAAAAAGCAGGTTATTCCCTCAGCGACATCAGCGCTCAAACCAAAATCAACGAACGCCAGCTTGAAGCCATTGAAAGTGGCGATGTTGGGCGCCTGCCGCCTGAGACATTTGCCAAGGCTTTCATTAAAAGTTATTGCAAAGCCCTGAAGATGGATCCGGCACCAGTCATCATGTCCTTCGGGTTTTCCGAGGCCAGCGCGCAAGTCAAAGCCGCACGGTCTGGGCAGGCAGACAGTGGTCGCCCTGAGCCGCTCGAGCCAAAAATGCCCAACAGCTCCAAGCGCTTGTCCACCCTGAATTTTGATCGTAAAACCGGCAAAAAATCATTGAGCTATGGCATTGTGCTGGCAGCCGTGGTGGTCATGGCTGTGTTTTACATTCCAGTGTTTATGTCAGGTCAAGAGGCCGAAGTTGTTGATGCGGAAGTGATCGAGCCCAACGAGGCGCCCGTATCCACGGCACCAGGTGCAGAGAGTGCAGTGCCAGCGGATGGTTCTTTGCCTCTAAGCCTCGATCCGCCAGCTGCTGCCGGCGATACTTCTGTTTTTCCAGCGCTTCAGCAACCTGTCACGCCTGAAGGTGAATCTGCGCCATCAGCCGCTATTGCACCAAGCTCCTCAGCAGTGGTCGGAAGCACTGCAACCCCGCCTCTTGCCGAAACAACAGCGCCTGCTGCGGCGGCAGCTTCCGCGGCCAGTGGCGGTGAAGGCTTGTTGCGATTTAACTTTCAGGAGCAATCCTGGGTGACCGTTCGCGATGCAAATGACAAGGTATTGATTTCCCAGCTTAACGACGGCGGCAGCAATCTTGAAGTAAAGGGCCAAGCGCCGTTCAAGCTGATTGTTGGCAACGCCAAGGCAGTGAGTGTATCCAGCAATGGAAAACCTGTTGACCTGACTTCATCCATTCGCGGGGAAGTGGCCCGAATCACTGTTCAGTAAAATCTGTCAGGGGGCTTTATATAGCCCCCGCTTTTAAGCAACCCGTCTATCTCGCCAGAAGTTCATCGTGATTCCAAATACCCCCTTGAAGCGACACAAAACCCATCAAGTGGATGTCCGCTGGAAAGAGCATGTCGTATCCATCGGTGGAGGTGCGCCTGTGCTGGTGCAATCCATGACCAACACCGACACGGCCGATGCCCTGAATACAGCCCTTCAAATCAAGGCCTTGTACCTCGCTGGCAGCGAAATGGTTCGAATCACAGTGAACAACGACGCGTCTGCAGAGGCTGTGCCTTACATTCGTGACCAACTGGACAAAATGAGGATCCCCGTACCACTGGTCGGTGATTTTCATTACAACGGACATTTGTTGCTTCAAAAATACCCGGACTGCGCGAAGGCCTTGTCCAAGTACCGAATCAACCCTGGCAATGTGGGCTCGTCCCGCTCGCGTGATGACAACTTCGCCGCCATGATTTCAATTGCCGCTGAACACGACAAGCCTGTGCGTATTGGCGTGAACTGGGGCAGCCTGGATCAAAACCTGCTCGCGCGCATGATGGATGAAAACGGCAAAAAAGCCGACCCACTGCCCGCGCAGCAACTGATGTATCAGGCGCTAATCGAGTCTGCTGTCAGCAGCGCGCACAAGGCGGTCGAGCTTGGTTTGCCAGCCAATAAAATTGTGTTGTCTTGCAAGGTAAGCCAGGTTCAGGATTTGATCGCGGTGTACCGCGAACTGGCCGGCCGAAGCGAGTTTCCTCTTCATCTTGGCTTGACCGAAGCCGGCATGGGTACCAAAGGCATTGTGGCCTCCACCGCTGCGTTGTCTGTGCTACTGCAGGAAGGCATTGGTGACACCATTCGAGTGTCCTTGACACCCGAGCCCAACGGCGACCGCTGTAAGGAAGTGCTGGTTGGTCAGGAAATATTGCAGTCTCTCGGCCTGCGTGCCTTCACGCCGCAGGTGATTGCCTGCCCGGGTTGTGGTCGCACCACCAGCACCGTGTTCCAGGAATTGGCGGATCAAATTCAAACCTACCTGCGTGATCAGATGCCGATCTGGAAAAACCAGTACGTGGGTGTTGAGGAAATGAAAGTAGCCGTGATGGGTTGCGTGGTCAATGGCCCGGGTGAAAGCAAACATGCCGACATTGGTATTTCATTGCCAGGCACTGGTGAGGCACCGTCGGCCCCTGTGTTTTTGGACGGCAAGCGCACAGTGACACTGAAAGGCGAGAACATCGCCCAGGAATTTCAGGCGATTGTGCAGCGTTATGTTGAGCAAAGGTACGCTGGCGGCAACAAGTAGCCCAAGAATAGGCGACAATACCGGGTTGAGAAATTAAGTTGAATGCGTCAATGAGTCATCCTGAGTCGCCGGAACAATCCAAAGCCAAGAAGCAAACCCGACTTCAATCCGTCAAGGGAATGAACGATGTGTTGCCTGTAGAGGGCATCCATTGGGAAAACCTCGAGGTGATGTTGCGCGAGTGGTTGACTTCCTATGGTTACCGCCTGATCAAAACCCCTGTACTGGAACCCACATCGCTGTTTCGTCGAGGCATTGGTGAAGTCACCGACATCGTCGAGAAAGAGATGTTCAGCTTTGTGGATCGTTTGAATGGCGACGAACTCACCCTGCGGCCGGAATTCACAGCGGGTATTGCACGCGCAACCATCCAGCACAACTTGACCTATGCAGCACCTCAGCGTGTTTATTCCATGGGGCCTGTGTTCCGCCATGAGCGCCCCCAGCGCGGGCGTTACAGGCAGTTTCATCAGCTTGATGTTGAAGCATTGGGTTTTGCGGGGCCCGACATCGACGCTGAATTGATCGTGATGCTGTCGCGTCTTTGGCGTGAAATGGGCCTTGAAGATGTACGCCTTGAAATTAACTGCTTGGGCGAAGCGCCAGAACGCCTGGCGCACCGACAAGCCTTGATTACGTATTTTGAAGCGAATGCTGAGCTGCTGGACGAAGACGCCAAGCGCCGCTTGCACAGCAACCCCTTGCGGATTCTGGATACGAAGAACCCCACCATGCAAGACATGGTCAATGGCGCACCACGTTTGTCAGAATTTTTGGGTGAGCAATCACTGGCCCATTATCAAGGTGTAAAGCGCCTGCTCGACGATGCAGGTGTGCGTTACATTGAAAACCCGCGCCTGGTTCGCGGCCTTGATTACTACAACCTCACTGTGTTTGAGTGGATTACTGATGCCCTGGGCACGCAGGGAACCATTTGTGGCGGTGGCCGTTACGATGGTTTGATCGAGGTTCTGGGTGGAAAGCCGACACCGGCCATCGGATTTGCAATTGGCCTGGAACGTTTGCTCGAGTTGTACCTCGAAGTGAATCAACCTGATGACACTGCTGATCTGGATGTCTATGTGGTCCACCAAGGCGAAGGAACAGCACGGCGCGCATTTACACTGGCTGAAGAGCTTCGGGATGCAGGGTTTGCTGTTGTACTTCACGCTGGTGGTGGTGGTTTTAAAAGCCAAATGAAGCGCGCAGATGTCAGCGGTGCGGCAGTGGCGGTTATTCTGGGTGAAAACGAATTGAATGCGGGCACTGCGGCAGTCAAATTGTTGCGCGGTGAAAGCAAGCAGGAAGAATTCAAACAAGAGGGATTGGCCGAAGCCATTTTCGGTCTGCTTTACGGAGAAGGAGAGGAGTCTTGAGTCGATACAGCCTTGAAGAACAAGAACAACTGGCCAGTTTGAAGGCATTCTGGTCCAAATACGGCAGTTTTATTTTGACCGTGTTGATTCTTGTGTTCGGTGCCTTTGCCTTGAACAACGGTTGGAAATGGTGGCAGGCACGCCAGTCCACAGAAGCGGTAGTGGTCTATGAACGCTTGGAGGCGGCTAGTCGCGAGGGAAATATCGAACTGGTAGGTGAAATCCAGAAGACCTTGTTCGAGGAGCATGCTGGTTCACCTTATGCGCAGCGTGGGGCGTTGATTGCGGCCAAAGCCTTTTTCGATGAAGGCAAGCTGGACGAGGCGAAGGCATCTTTAAAGTGGGCTTCTGAAGAAGCAAAGCTGGATGAATATGTTGCGACTGCTCGTTTGATGTTGGCAGGCATTCTGATCGAGCAATCCGAGTTCGATGCGGCCAAAGCTGCCTTGAGTGAAGACTATCCGGGATTTGAAGGCTTGTTTCACGACCGTTTGGGTGATTTGGCTTTGGCTCAGAAGGATGTAGCCACTGCGCGCAAAGAGTATGAGCTGGCGCTTGGTACCATTCAATCCGACAGTCCGTGGAAGCAGGTCATTGAGCGCAAAATCAGCGCCTTGCCCAAACTGGAGGCCAAACAATGAGAGATCCAATGAAGCACATTCTTAAAATTTCATCTCTTGTTGCTACTTTGGCCTTGCTGGGTGGTTGCGCTGCCATCAGCTCAACCATGAGCAGCCTGAATCCTTTTGGCAGCAGTGCTGTAAAGCCCGCGGAATTGCAGCCTTTTACGCCCCAGCTGAAAGTTGCCAATACCTGGTCTGTGGACGTGGGCGACTCTGAGCAAGGCAGCTTCACGCCTGTTTTACTGGACTCCACCGTGTATGCCGCTTCGCAAGAGGGTCAGTTGGTGGCTATTGACCGGGCCACAGGTAAAACAAAATGGAAAGTAAAAGTGGGCACCGAGCTGAAAGTCGGTGTGGCCGCAACGCTTGACACCATTGCCGTGATCGACGTGAACAACAATCTGCTTGCGTTTGATGCCAATGGCAAACAAAAATGGCAAACCGGTGTGGGCGCCGATGTAAGTAGCGTGCCGGTGGGTGCTGCGGGCACCATTCTGGTCCGCGGCATCGATTTCTCGGTGATCGCTTATTCGGCATCGAATGGAGCACAGCGCTGGAAGTACACGCGACAGTTACCTCCGCTGACTTTGCGTGTCAATACGCCGGTAGATATCAACAATGCGCGGGTTTACGCCGGTTTCCCAGGTGGTCGCTTGGTGGCACTTGACCTGAGCGCGGGCACCGTTGTTTGGGAAGGTACCTTGGCAACGCCCAGCGGAACTACTGAAATTGAGCGCATTACCGACGTAACCGGCACACCGATATACAACTTCCGTGAAGTGTGTGCAGCTGCTTTTCAAGGCAAGGTTGGTTGTCTGGACTCAGTCAGTGCACGTCCAATCTGGACCACCGATTTTTCTGCACCCAGTGGCGCCTCGGTCGACGACCGCTACATGATTGCTCCCAATGAACTGGGTGATCTGTTCGCGTTTTCCCGCAGCGGCGGCAAGCAGGTTTGGAAAATTGAGAACTTCCAGCGTCGTCAACCAACCACACCGACCGTAATTGGTCGCGCTGTGGCCGTGGGTGACTACGAAGGCTATGTTCATTTCATTGATCGAGACACCGGCAAAACCATTGCGCGAACAAGAGTGGGTTCAACCACTTTTGCCAGCCAGCCTGTGCCTGCTGAAACCGATGCGCTGATCGTGCAATCGCGTGGCGGCAGTGTGGCCCTGATATCTGTCCAGTAAAGTAAAACATGAAACCTGTCATTGCCCTGGTTGGGCGCCCAAATGTGGGCAAGTCCACATTGTTCAATCGTTTGACCCGAACAAGAGACGCCCTGGTGGCCAACCAGCCCGGCTTAACCCGTGATCGCCATTACGGTGTTGGCCGCATAGGCCCACGAGAATACTTGGTGGTAGACACCGGCGGGCTAGAGCCTGTGGCGAAAGACGGTATTTACGCGGAAATGGCCAAACAAAGCCGACAGGCGATTGTTGAGTCTGACCTGGTATTGTTTCTGGTGGATGGTCGCCAAGGCGTAACCCCTCATGATCACGTGATTGCAGCAGAACTGCGCAAGGCCAAACGTGACGTTATTCTGGTGGTCAACAAAACCGAGGGCTATACGCACTCGATGGCAGCTGCTGACTTCTTCGAGTTGGGTTTGGGCGAGCCGGAAACCATTTCTGCAAGCCACGGCGATGGCGTGCGCCAATTGATGGACACCGCCTGTGAAAAGCTGCCGGTATTGCCTGAAGACGAAGCCGGTGGTAGGCGAATCAAGGTAGCCATTGCAGGCCGCCCGAACGTGGGCAAATCCACGATGGTGAACACCTTGCTGGGTGAAGAACGCGTAATTGCCTTCGACTTGCCTGGCACCACCCGGGACAGTATTTACATCGATTTCGAGCGCAATGACAAGCCGTATACCTTGATTGACACTGCTGGTTTGCGCAAGCGTGGCAAGGTGTTTGAGTCAGTCGAAAAGTTTTCGGTGATTAAAACTCTTCAGGCGATTGAAGACGCCAATGTGGTGATTCTAATGCTGGATGCCCAGCAGGATATTTCCGATCAAGATGCTTCCATCGCTGGTTTCATTGTAGAAGCTGGGCGTTCGCTGGTCTTGGCTGTGAACAAGTGGGACAGTCTGGATGATTATCGCAAGGAACGAATCAAGGCTGAAGTAGGGCGCAAGCTCACCTTTCTGAATTATGCGAAGTTTCATTATGTGTCTGCCACCAAGCCGTTTGGTATTGCAGCCATGATGAAGTCAGTCGATGAAGCGCACGCAGCGGCTTTCGCCAAGTTGTCTACGCCTAAGCTGACTCGCCTGATTCAGGAATGCGTTGAACACCAACAACCCCCTCGCAAAGGCATTTTCCGCCCCAAGCTGCGTTATGCCCACCAGGGTGGTCAGAATCCGCCAATCGTGATTGTGCACGGCACTGCGCTGGATGCGATTCCAGACAACTACAAACGTTATCTGGAAACTCGAATTCGCGAACGTTTCAAGCTTGATGGCACGCCGCTTCGGGTGGAGTTCCGAAGCAACGTGAATCCGTTTGACAAGAAAGATTAACGCAAAAAATTAACGCGAGAATTAGAACGGAATTTTGCGGGTCAGAATGTCTTTGTACATCACCCAGTCACCCATGAAGCTGTAGAGCGGATACTTGAACGTGGCTGGGCGGTTCTTCTCGAAAAAGAAGTGTCCCACCCACGCAAATGCATAGCCTGTCAGCAAGCCATACAGTAGCCACATGGGTTGGCCTGTGGTGATCAATTTGAACAAACACACCAGTGCCAGCGTTGAGCCCACAAAGTGCAGTCTTCGACAAGTCAGGTTGTTGTGTTCAGCCAAGTAAAAAGGGTAAAAATCTGCAAAAGTCTGAAATCTGTTTCCGGTTTTTGGCATGCCCATGTCTCCATTTATTTATTTTTGATCGTTGTAGTTTACATCCCTTGCCGCTTCAGGCTTGCATTTGCCCAGAAATTTGGACTTGAAAGCTGTGGCATTTCGGGTAGGATGAATAAAACGACCATAAGAATATTTTAGGAGGTTTGTGATGCAAGTTAAAGAAGTCCTGCGCGTAAAGGGCAACACGCTTTTTACTGTCACCCCCGAAACCAATCTTTCTGATTGTGTGGTAACCATGGCCGATCATGATGTAGGTTCTCTGGTCGTGATGGACAAAGGGGTGCTAGCTGGCATCGTAACCTTCCGCGAAGTGATTCGTGTACTGGCCAAGCGACAGAAAGAGCACCGCACAGGCCCCACCCCCCCAGTGGCGGAAATTGTGGTTCGCGAAGTGATGAACACAGAGCCCACAGTGGCAACCCTGGATATGGAAGTGGACAGCCTTCGTAAATTAATGCTTGAGAATCACCAGCGCTATTTGCCTGTGATGGATGGAAACACCCTGTGCGGCGTGATTTCGTTTCACGACGTGGCCAAAGCAGTGCTTGAAGAACAAGGGTTTGAGAACAAAATGCTGAAAGGCTATATTCGCGATTGGCCGATGGAAGAAAGCAGCAGTTGAGTTGAACACAGAAGCAGTGCAGGTGGTACCAAATTGAAGAAAAGAGTTGCGATTATTGGCGCTGGTATGTCGGGTTTGGCTTGCGCACGCGAATTGATCCAGCAAGGCCACGATGTCACCTTGTATGAGAAAAGTCGCGGCCCGGGTGGGCGTATGCCCACGCGCTGGCTGAATCGCGATACCGACCCCCCCTTGGGTTTTGATCACGGTACCCAATATTTCCAGGCCTCGTCACCCGCGTTTGTTGAATTGATTGATCTTGCCCACAAAGCGGGCGCGGTTGCGCCCTGGGCTGGTTCTGTTGTGAACCTGGGTTATGGGCTTTCCTCCCCGCATGCCAGCACCACCACTCGATGGGTGGGCACGCCTGGAATGGCCAGCTTGGGGCGTTTTATGGCTCATGGGCTTGATATTCGATTGCAATGCCGGGTGGCTGGTGTGGTTCACACCGATGGTCTGTTCCAGCTAACGGTGCACCTCGCCGATGGCACTGTGCGCGTAGAGTCTGGTTTTGATGCTGTTGTCAGCGCCATTCCCGCAGAGCAGGTGGTGCCGCTCTTCGAGGAAGTTCACAAACCTTTGGCCCAATTGGCCGCTGCTGTTGAATCCAACGCCACTTGGTCAGTCATGCTCACGCCGCGGGAGCTTGTCAAAGTAGATTTTGACGGAGCCTTCGTGGTGGACAGTCCACTGGGCTGGATTTGCCGGGATTCGTCCAAGCCTGGCAGGGCCGTGGGCGATCGCTGGATCTTGCAGGCCACTGCTGATTGGTCTCGGCTGCACCAGGACTACGCCGCTGAGGAAGTGGGAAAAATGCTGCTTGATGTGTTCTGCAATGTAACTGGTCAGCTGATTGAGGAGCCTCTGACCATGACTGCACATCGATGGTTGTATTCTTTGCCGAGCAACCCTGTAGGCGTGCCTTGTTATTTCAGCGAAGAGAATATGCTGGGTGCATGTGGCGACTGGCTCAACGGCGCACGTGTTGAAGATGCATTTTTGAGTGGATACACTCTGGGGCATCAACTGTCCAATGCATTCAACAGTACTTTGATTCAGTAGCAACTCGGCTGCAAATAAATTGCAATTGAGAAGTTGCAAGTGAGCAAGCTCAACACCCGCGCCGTTCAGGTGCAGGATATTCCGATAAAATAACCTTTTGCTTATTCGAGTGAACGCGCATGTCCGGAAGTAGCCTGGGTCGCCTTTTTGTGGTCAGTAATTTTGGTGAAAGCCATGGGCCTGCCATTGGTTGCGTGGTGGATGGTTGCCCACCGGGTTTACCACTCACCGAAGCCGACTTGCAAGCAGACCTGGACCGACGCAAACCGGGTACCTCCCGCCATGTGACTCAGAGACAGGAAGCCGATCAGGTTGAAATTCTTTCCGGTGTGTTTGAAGGCGTGACAACGGGAGCCCCCATTGGCTTGTTGATTCGGAATCAAGACCAGCGCAGCAAAGATTACGGCAACATCATGGACACGTTTCGCCCGGGCCATGCCGATTACACCTACTGGCACAAATATGGCATTCGTGATTATCGCGGGGGCGGGCGTTCCTCGGCCCGCATGACTGCGCCCATGGTAGCGGCAGGCGCAATCGCGAAGAAATGGCTGGCCAGCAAGCTGGGTATTGAGATTCGTGGTTGCATGACCCAAATAGGCGAGGTGGATATTCCGTTTTCTACTTGGAACGATGTACATACCAATCCTTTTTTCGCGCCAAACAACGAAAAGGTTGCCGAGCTAGAGGCCTATATGGATGCCTTGAGAAAGTCGGGCGACTCATGTGGTGCTGGCTTGCGTGTGCAGGCCACTGGCGTGCCTGTCGGTTTGGGTTCGCCTTTGTACGACAAGCTGGATGCCGACATTGCCCACGCCATGATGAGCATTAACGCTGTAAAAGGCGTTGAAATTGGCGCTGGTTTCGCTTGTATTGCCCAAAAGGGCTCTGAGCACGGTGATGAAATGACCCCGGAGGGATTTGGTTCCAACCACGCAGGCGGTATTCTGGGCGGTATTTCAACTGGCCAGGATATTGAAGTTCGCATGGCGATCAAGCCAACGTCCAGCATTCGTTTGCCCAGAAAGTCGATAGATAAAGCGGGCAATCCGATCGACGTTGAAACCTATGGCCGACACGACCCTTGTGTTGGAATACGCGCAACGCCTATTGCTGAGGCCATGCTTGCTTTGGTCATTATGGATCACATGCTGGTGCATCGCGCACAGTGTGCGGATGTTCAGGTGGGCACACCACAAATTCCCCCCGGCATTTCAAATTATTAAGTTGTTAATCTCTACACGGGCAGGCATTTGCAACTGGGCTGGTTAGCGCTTTTTTACGCGGCGTATTTCGCATTTGTAGGCTTGTATTCGCCGTTTTTGGGGCCTTACCTGAAATCGATTGGTCACAGTCTGGATGTGATCGCTCTGGCTTTGGGCATGATGCAGTTGATGCGAATTGTTGGTCCATTTGCCTGGGGCTGGCTGGCTGACCACACCGGCAACCGGGTTCGCTGGATTCGATTGGGAACCTTTGCTGGTTTCTGTTTCGCAGCGCTCGCATTTTGGTATCAGCAAACGCCTTCGCACCTTATTGTTCTCGTCTTGCTCTTGAATCTGAGTATTTCTGGTTTGGTGCCCATGTCCGATTCCTACGCCATGGAGCGTTGTGCTGGTTGCACTGGTCAGTATGGCCAAGTGCGTTTGTACGGCTCGTTGGGCTTTGTGTTGGCGGTGCTGGTTTTTGGGGCAGTGGCGGATCGCTTTGGTTTTGCCTCCTATCCGTTTTGGGCCTGTGCCATGTTGCTGCTTGGCTATGTTGCAGCCTTGAAATTCACACCCGATTCACCCCGGGTTGCCAACACGGAGAGTTCGATCATGTTGACAGGCAGCGGCTTTAAACGGCTGCTGTTACCGGGGCCCATGCCGCTTTTCTGGTTGGCTTCTTTTTTCATGATTTTTGCCCATGGAGTTTTTTACGCCTTTTTCTCACTCTATTTGCTCGAATTCAATTATTCGGAACTGAGCATTGGTGGTTTGTGGGCATTCGGTGTGATGTGCGAGGTGGTCTTTTTTGCACTTCAAACCCGCTTCTTCAAACGCTTTTCCCTGAACACTTGGCTTTGCGTCAGTTTCGCGGCTTGTGCGTTTCGCTTCGCCCTGACTGCGGCGTTCCCTGAATTCGGCTGGGTGATGCTTTTTGCTCAGGGCTTGCATGCTTTAACCTTTGCGGCACACCATACCGCTACCATTAGTTGGTTGCGAGAAAACCTGCCGGGCAAGCTGGTGGTTCGTGGCCAGGCCATGTATGCCACCATTGCGTATGGCTTAGGGGGTTCAGCGGGTACATTTTTGGGTCGTTTTGCATGGGAGTGGGGCGGGCCAGCCAGCGCATTTGCCATGGCCTCAGTCAGTGGTTTGATTGCCTTGCTTCTTGGCTGGCGTTTTACAATCGCCAGCAAGCAAGCCCCTTCGGCACTTTTGTCGGGATAAGCAGTCTTAGATGGGTAGTTGATGTCAACTTTGCAGCATTGTCTGCCGTTTCTACAGAACGGTTTTACTGAAAATTACAGGTGAAAAACAATGGTATTTTCTGGATTGAAGCGACGCACCACCTTAACGCTGACGCTTGCGTTTTCAACTGGTGTGTTGGCCGCATGTTTAACCACTCAAACCACCTCGGGTGGGGCGGTTGGGGTTGATCGTTCCCAATTTGTGCTGGTTTCCTCGGCGGAAGTAGATGCCGCCGCTGCCAAGGGCTATGCCGATGTGATCGCCAAGGCTCAAAAGGAGGGCAAACTGAACAAGGACGCCAAGCAGGTGGCTCGTGTGCGCGCCATTGCCAATCGGCTCATTCCTCAAACTGTGGCTTTCCGGCCGGATGCACCGCAATGGAAGTGGGAAGTTAATGTGATTGAATCAGACCAACTGAATGCATGGTGCATGGCGGGCGGAAAAATCGCTTTTTACTCGGCCTTGATTGAAAAGTTGGCCCTGACTGATGATGAAATTGCCGCCATTATGGGACATGAAATCGCCCATGCTTTGCGGGAACACAGCCGGGAACGAATTTCACAGCAACTCGCCACCAATGTTGGGCTTGACCTGGCTTCGGCTGTTTTTGGTTTGTCGCGCGGTGCGTCCGATCTGGCTGGCATGGCCGCCAATGTTGCAATTTCACTACCTTATGGGCGTTCCCACGAGGTCGAGTCTGATCGAATTGGCGTGGAGCTGGCAGCGCGCGCGGGCTACAACCCCCGCGCTGCAATCAGTGTTTGGCAGAAGATGAGCCGGGCCGGTGGTGGATCACCTCCCGAGCTGTTGTCGACGCACCCTTCACCCGAGAACCGAATCCAGGATTTGGAAGTTTATTCAGCCAGGGTTCAGCCTTTGTACGAGCAAGCCAAAAGGCGTTGAGCACTGGCGGGTGGCTTGATTTTGGGGCACAGCCACGTCCGCTGTGCTGCTAGGCCTGTGCTGGCTGTGGCATAATCAGGGGTTATTCTCCACGCAATTTGCTGGTCCGTTCAGCGGAACAAACCCGCTGAATGAGTCAGCCCGAAGCAGGTCCTTGAAAATGGCAAAAACTCTTTACGACAAACTCTGGGAAAGTCATGTGGTGCGCACCGAAGAGGATGGCACCTCACTGATTTACATCGACCGCCATTTGCTGCATGAAGTCACCAGCCCCCAAGCCTTTGAAGGTTTGGAGCTTGCTGGTCGCGACTTGTGGCGCAACAGTGCCAACCTGGCTGTGGTGGATCACAACGTGCCTACCACCGATCGTTCCAAGGGAATTGCAGACCCCACCTCGCGACTGCAGGTGGAAACCTTGGACAAAAATGCCAAAGCCCACGGTTTGACCTATTTCGACATTAAAGACCTGCGCCAAGGCATCGTGCACGTGATCGGGCCAGAGCAGGGTGCAACCTTGCCTGGTATGACTGTAGTGTGCGGCGACTCGCACACCAGCACCCACGGTGCAATTGGTGCGTTGGCATTTGGTATTGGTACCTCGGAAGTTGAGCATGTCATGGCCACTCAGTGTTTGCTGATGAAGAAAGCCAAAAACATGTTGGTGCGCGTAGAGGGCACCTTGGGCAAGGGTGTTTCTGCGAAAGACGTGATTCTGGCCATCATCGGCAAAATCGGCACGGCCGGCGGCACTGGCTATGCGATTGAATTTGCCGGTTCAGCCATTCGTGGCTTGTCCGTTGAAGGCCGTATGACCATGTGCAACATGGCCATTGAGGGCGGGGCACGTTCCGGCATGGTGGCGGTCGATGAAAAGACGATTGAATACGTGAAAGGCCGGCCCTTCAGCCCGAAAGGCGAAATGTGGGATGCCGCTGTGGCTTATTGGAAGACCTTGCATTCAGATGAAGGTGCACATTTTGACCATGTGGTTGATTTGCTTGCGGAAGATATCCAGCCGCAGGTGAGCTGGGGTACTTCACCGGAAATGGTAACTGATGTGCATGGTGTGGTGCCCGATCCAGCCTCGGTGGCTGATCCGGTGAAACGCCAAGGCTACGAGCGTGCCTTGCAGTACATGGGCTTGAAGCCGTTGCAGAAAATTGAAGACATCAACGTGGATACCGTATTCATTGGTTCTTGTACCAATTCTCGCATTGAAGATTTGCGCGATGCCGCTGCGGTGGTGAAAGGCAAGAAAAAGGCTGAATCGGTCAAATTGGCCATGGTGGTCCCTGGCTCGGGACTGGTAAAGGCCCAGGCCGAACAGGAAGGTTTGGACAAAATTTTCCTGGAAGCCGGGTTTGAGTGGCGTGAGCCAGGTTGCTCAATGTGCTTGGCCATGAATGCCGATCGTTTGGGCAGTGGAGAGCGATGTGCCTCCACCAGCAACCGGAATTTTGAAGGACGTCAAGGTGCGGGCGGCCGTACACACCTTGTTAGCCCGGCCATGGCGGCTGCGGCAGCGATTGCAGGCCATTTCACTGATTCCAGAACTTTTTAAAACAAGGGAGTACTTGATATGAAAATCGTTTCCGTACTGATGCTTGCTTTGTCAGCTCTGTCATTGTCCGCCTGCAACACCATTGAAGGCATGGGTAAAGACATCAAGGCGGGCGGCGCCGCCATTGAGCGTACCGCTGACGAGAACAAAAAGTAATTTTTACTGACATTCACAAGCCCTGCATGCATTCGCAGCAGGGTTTGAAATCCGGCTTAACCGGAATATTCACGGATTAATTATGGACAAATTTGTAACCCACACTGGCATCGCCGTTGCTTTGAACCGCGCCAATGTGGACACCGACGCCATCATCCCAAAACAGTTTTTGAAAAGCATCAAGCGCACCGGGTTTGGTGAGCACCTGTTCGATGGCTGGCGTTACCTGGACGAAGGCGAGCCCGGCATGGATTGCACCAAGCGGCCCTTGAATCCTGATTTCGAGCTGAATAAGCCCGAATTCAAGGGGGGCACAGTGTTGGTCGCAGGCCCCAACTTTGGGTGCGGGTCATCTCGTGAACACGCCCCCTGGGCGTTGCAACAGTACGGTTTTAAGGCTGTGATCTCCAGTAGTTTTGCTGATATTTTCTTCAACAACTGCTTTAAAAATGGATTCTTACCCATTGTTTTAAAAGAAGAAGAGTTGAAGGAAGTGTTTGCTTTGATTGAGGCCAAGCCTGGTATTGAAATCACAGTCAATCTTGAGCAGCAAACCGTGAGCATTGCGGACAAAAGCTACGGCTTTAACGTAGATGCATTCCGCAAGCATTGCCTTATGAACGGTTTCGACGACATTGGTCTGACTTTGCAGCATCGCGATGAAATTGTCGCTTTCGAGAAAAACCGCTTGGCCAACCAGCCTTGGCTTGCAAATACCATCTAAATAAAAACAGGCAGAGAACCAGAATGACTTTGAAAATTGCCGTAATGCCCGGTGACGGGATTGGCCCAGAGATTACAGCGCAGGCCGTGAAGGTGCTTGAAGCACTGAAAACCGATGGTTTGAACATCGAATTTGAGCATGCCCTGATCGGTGGTGTGGCTTACCGTGAAAAAGGTATGCCCCTGCCTGAAGAAACCGTGAACCTGGCCAAGGCTTCGGATGCTGTACTGTTTGGTGCAGTAGGTGATTTCTCGCTTGACACTTTGCCGCGCCATTTGCGCCCCGAGCAAGCCATTCTGGGTATTCGTAAGGCTTTGAACTTGTTTGCCAATTTTCGTCCTGCCATGGTTTACGAGGAACTGGCTGATGCGTCTACCTTGCGTCCCGAAGTGGTGGCGGGTCTTGATATTCTGATTGTTCGCGAATTGACGGGCGACATTTACTTTGGCACGCCGAGAGGAAATCGCATTGCAGAGGACGGCCCGTTCAAGGGCGAGCGCGAAGCATTCGATACCATGCGCTACGCTGAAACCGAAATTCGCCGCATTGCCCATGTTGCATTTCAGGCGGCACAAAAGCGTGGTGGCAAGTTGTGCTCGGTTGACAAAGCCAATGTGCTGGAAACTACCCAGTTTTGGCGCGACATCGTGACTGAGGTTGGCAAGGAATACAGCGATGTCGAATTAAGCCACATGTATGTTGACAACTGCGCCATGCAGCTGTTGAAAAACCCAAAGCAGTTTGACGTCATCGTGACCGGTAACCTGTTCGGTGATATTTTGTCAGATGAAGCGTCGATGTTGACTGGCTCTATTGGCATGTTGCCTTCGGCGTCGCTGAATGAATCAAACTTTGGTTTGTACGAACCGATTCACGGTTCGGCGCCCGATATTGCTGGCAAGGACCTGGCCAACCCCATGGCCACTGTGCTTTCTGCAGCCATGATGCTGCGCTACACATTTGGTCTCGAAGATTATGCCAACCGCATTGAGAGTGCGGTGAAAACCGTGTTGGCCACTGGCCCGCGTACAGGTGATATTTGGCGTGACGGCAAAACGCGCACCGGCACAGCAGGTATGGGCGATGCAATTGTTGCTGCGCTGGCCAAGCAACAATAAAGCGAAATCGCGATTCAAGAATTTAAAAGTACTGGAGTTTTTTTATGTTGAAAGTTGGTTTGATTGGGTGGCGTGGCATGGTGGGTTCCGTGCTCATGCAACGTATGCAAGAAGAGAATGATTTCGCGCATTTCGAGCCGATTTTCTTCTCCACTTCCAATGCTGGTGGCAAGGCCCCGGCTTTCGCCGGAAATGCAGGTCCCTTGCAAGACGCAAACAACATCGATGCCCTGAAACAAATGGACGTGGTGTTGACTTGCCAGGGCGGTGATTACACCAATGAGGTGTTTCCCAAGTTGCGCGAGGCTGGCTGGAACGGTTACTGGATTGACGCGGCCTCAAGTCTGCGCATGAAAGACGATGCCATTATTATTCTCGATCCGGTCAATATGAACGTGATCAAGGATGGCTTGACCAAGGGCATCAAGAATTACGTGGGTGGCAACTGCACAGTCTCACTGATGTTGATGGCTCTGGGCGGTCTTTTCCAGCAGAACAAAATTGAATGGATCACGTCCATGACCTACCAGGCCGCTTCTGGCGCTGGTGCGCAGAACATGCGCGAACTGATTTCGCAGATGGGTAGTATTCACGGTTCAGTCAAAGAGTTGTTGGCCGATCCCGCTTCCGCGATTCTTGAGATTGACCGTAAGGTCGCCCAGCATATCAATTCCGACGCATATCCAACGGATAACTTTGGCGTACCACTGGGCGGAAGTCTCATTCCCTGGATCGACAAAGACCTGGGCAATGGGCAGTCGAAAGAAGAATGGAAAGGCGGTGCAGAAACCAACAAGATTCTGGGCAAGCCGGCCATGGGTACACCCGGTTGCGTACCTGTAGACGGGCTGTGCGTGCGTGTGGGTGCCATGCGTTGTCACTCGCAGGCCTTGACCATCAAGCTGAAGCAGGACATTCCATTGAATGAGATCAATGACATGCTCGCCAAGGCCAATGATTGGGTTAAAGTAATTCCCAATGAGCGTGATGCATCCATGCGCGATTTGACTCCTGCCGCTGTCACAGGCCGCATGCATGTGCCAGTTGGCCGCTTGCGAAAAATGGCAATGGGTGGCGAGTACCTTAGCGCATTCACCGTGGGTGATCAGCTGTTGTGGGGTGCGGCCGAGCCACTGCGCCGCATGCTGCGTATTTTGATTGAACGCTAAGCTGCATCAATTTTGATCCCAAAAAAGCTGCCGAAGGTGGCTTGAACATTCATGGAGTAAACGGGTGAGGCATACCAAAAAGAAGATTCTGCCCTTTGTTTTTGCATCAGGTTTGTTGGCAAGTTCCTTCGCGCAGGCAGCACAGCTGGGTAAGCTTGAGGTGCTGTCGGGTGCTGGCGAACCCTTTTTGGCGCAAATTCAGGTTGATCTGGTTCTGCCAGAGGAACGTGCTTCCCTACAGGCCAAGCTGGCGTCTGCTGATGCTTTCAAAGCTGCTCGCCTGAGCATGGATCCGAACCTGAAGAATCTTCAGTTTGCGGTGCAAGATGGCCCTCAGCCTGGTACGGCACTGGTGAAAATTACTTCAGCACAGCCATTGCCAGCTGGTTTTATCGACACATTGGTTGAATTAACCTGGGCGGGTGGTCGAGTAGCCCGTGAATACACCTTGACCGTGCCTGTTGGTGTGGCCCAGGCTGCTGAGCCCGCGACAAGCCTGCCTGAAATTCGCCCTCCAATGACACCGCCCACGGCGACGGCGCCTAAAGCAGCGGCTCCCAAGTTGCCAGCTGCTTCTGAACCACCTGCAGCTTCTGCACCCAGCGTGGCTGAGGGCACTTTCAATGTTCAGCGTGGCGACACCCTGTCGGAGTTGGCTTTGCAATTGGTGGGCGATGGCGTGACGTTGAACCAGGCCATGGCTGCAATTTATGAAGCCAACAAAGCCTCATTTATTAATGACAGCGTGCACTTGATTCGCGAGGGAGCGCAAATTCAGGTTCCCAATCGAGCCGCGTTGCGAGCCCGCACTGCCAATGAGGCCTTGCTGATTCTTGCCCAAAATGACGATCGAAATGTGTATTCAGCTTATGCACGCCAAATTGGTTTGCTGACTGTTGACAATCAAGTTGCGGCAGCCGACACGACCAGTACCCAAGGCAGTATTACTCCCCAAGAGCAAGCGCCCAAGGCGAATGCTGGTGCGCCAGCGGATCGATTGCAAATTGCTCCCGGTGCAGCTCAAGGTTCAGGTAATGCCGATGCCAATGCAGAAGAGTTGGTGGCCAAAAACAAGGCACTGGCCGAGGCGAATGAACGAATTGCATTGCTTGAGAAGAACGTAAGCGATTTACAGCGTTTGCTCGACATGCAAAAAGACTTGAGTAACGAGCCGATCGCACCTTCAGCAGATGGCCCGGCAGTTGAAACTGATGCGACGGAATCGACGACTGTTGAAGTACCCTCTGAGACACTTGCCGAACCACCTGTGGCCAGTGAGCCCCCTGCAAGCACCGATGGCGTGCAGGCCCCCGCTGAAGAGCAGCCTTTTAACTGGTTGCCCTGGATTTTGGCAGGTGTAGGCGGTTTGGTGGTGTTACTGGTGCTGCTGCTGATTGCGCGCGCACGCAAGAACAACGCCAAAAGCGATGAAGGTGAATTTGAAGCTGAGGACGAGTCTTCTTTCAGCGAAGTGAATGAATTTGATGAGGCCATTGCAGCTGCCAGTGCGGGAATTGCGGCAGAGCGGGCCACGGGATTGAATCAAGCTGAAAATTCTGATTTTGATCTGGATGAAGTACTGAATGATCGCTTAAAGCAGGCTGACGTGGATGAGGCGACACAACTTCGTGCAACCCCCGCGGAAGTGAAAGCCGAGCCAGGTGTGGCCGAAGACATTCCGGAATTGAATGAAGCTTCAGATGAGGCACAGCAACACAAGGAATCTTTGGACAGCGAGGTAACGCTGGATTTCCCTGAGGAGGAGTCCAGCGAAGCGAAGTCCGGTTCAATTCTTGATGATCTGGACGAAATCGAAAAGGGCACCTTGGCAGCTCAGGAAGAACTGGATGAATTGCGCAAACAACCTCTGCCCCAGCACGATGTGAATTCGCGTGAGATAGACGCTGCATTTGGCGACTTGATTGGCGAAGAGCCTGTTGACGAAAAACCTGTTGAGTTGGATGAAGCCGACAAGGCCGATGCTGCTGCGTCCGACGTCATTCCTGAAGAGGCTTTTGACAAGGCGCTTGTTGATCTGGATGTCGACGTTCCAAACCCCAAAGTTGACGATGCGACCTGGCAGGAAGTGGCCACCAAGCTGGACTTGGCGGGCGCTTACGTGGAAATTGGCGATGCAGATGGTGCCAAAGAGTTGCTGAACGAAATCGTGAAAAAAGGCGATGTTGACCAGGTTCGCAAGGCCAAGGCGCTTTTGGCCACGTTGAACTAAATGAACAGAGTGGTCTTGGGCCTGTGCTACGACGGTCATGAATTCGAGGGTTGGCAAACACAACCGCATGGTCGAACTGTTCAAGACTATTTGACCAAGGCTATTGAAGCCATTGCCCAAGAGCCGATCGCCCTGACTTGCGCGGGTAGAACCGACACCGGAGTGCACGCGCGCCAGCAGGTGGTGCATTTTGATACAGCGGCAGAAAGGCCACTGACGGCTTGGGTAAAAGGGGTCAACAACAGTCTGCCATCGAGCATTTCCGTACAGGGTGCCAAACAGATCGATTCCGGTTTTCATGCACGTTTCAGTGCGGTATCACGAACTTATCGTTACTATTTTTACAGTGCCCCTGTCAGGGATCCTTTCAAGCGTTTCATGACCTGGGTGCATTACCCGCTTGATTTGGCTGCCATGCGCCGTGCGGCAGTTTGCTTGCTGGGTACCCACGATTTCAGTGCATTTCGCGCGTCGCAATGCCAGGCAGCAAGCCCTGTGCGCACTTTGTATGCTTTGAATCTTATTGAAGCTGATGATCATTGCTATTTTGAGATTCATGGCAATGCGTTTTTGCACCACATGGTGAGAAATTTGATGGGCAGCCTAATGGAAGTGGGCCAGCACAGGCAAGCCGAGGCCTGGCTTCAAGACGTTCTGGTATCCAAAAACAGAAGTCTGGCGGCAAAAACCTACCCTGCGCAAGGCTTGAGCTTGTGGAATATTGAGTACCCCGAGCAATATGGAATACAGGAACTGTTTGCATGAGAACCCGAATCAAGTTGTGCGGTTTTAAGACCGAAGACACTGTGCGTGCGGCCACTCGGGCAGGGGCTGATGCGGTGGGGTTTGTATTTTATCCGCCTTCGCCACGCCACATTGAGGTGCAGCAGGCGGGTCAGCTTGCGCGTTGTCTAGGTGCCTGGCAAACCCCTGTTGCCTTGTTTGTGAACCCTCAGGCTGACTTTGTCAATTCCGTGATCAAGGAAATTCCCAACGTGCTGTTGCAATTTCATGGCGATGAAAGCCCTGAATACTGCGAAAGCTTCGGACGGCCTTTCATCAAGGCAATTCGCATGAAAGCAGATGTGAACTTGCTGGATGAAAGTAAAAAATTCCACGCGGCGCAGGCCCTCCTTGTCGATTCATGGAGCGAGGCGTATGGTGGGACAGGGCATACTTTTGATTGGTCTTTGCTGCCCAAAGCGAGTGAACTCAAGCAGGCTTTGGTATTATCCGGAGGGTTGGATGCCGGCAATGTTGAACAGGCCATTCTTGGCTTGCAACCCTATGGCGTCGATGTGTCCAGCGGTATTGAGTCGGCGCGAGGCGTAAAGAGCATTGAAAAAATTGAAATGTTCTGCAAAGCGGTCCAAAAGACCGATGCAGGGCTGTTGTAAGTGAACCCAGATAGAGCAGCATCATGAACAAACCCTATGAATTCCCAGACGCCACCGGCCATTTTGGTCCCTATGGCGGCACTTTTGTATCTGAAACCCTGGTTCACGCCCTGGAAGAACTGAAAAGTGTCTATGCACACTACCAAAACGACCCTGAGTTTTTGGCTGAATTTGAAAGTGAACTGAAGCATTTTGTGGGTCGCCCCAGCCCCATTTACCACGCCAAGCGTTGGTCCGATTTGGTCGGTGGCGCGCAAATTTACTTCAAGCGCGAAGATTTGAACCACACCGGCGCCCACAAGGTGAACAACTGTATTGGGCAGGCTATGTTGGCCAAGCGGATGGGCAAGCCCCGCGTTATTGCTGAGACCGGCGCAGGCCAGCACGGTGTGGCTACAGCCACCGTGGCTGCACGCTATGGCATGAAATGTGTGGTGTATATGGGCCAGGAAGACGTGGCACGCCAGGCTCAAAACGTGTTTCGCATGAAGCTGTTGGGTGCTGAGGTAATTCCTGTGACTTCAGGTTCAAAAACCCTGAAGGACGCCTTGAACGAAGCCATGCGCGACTGGGTCACCAACGTAGAAGACACTTTTTACATTATTGGTACTGTGGCTGGTCCACACCCTTATCCCATGTTGGTTCGCGACTTCCAAAGTGTAATTGGCCGCGAATGCATTCAGCAAATGCCCACTATGGTTGGTAAGCAACCAGATTACGTGCTGGCGTGTGTGGGTGGCGGCTCAAACGCTATGGGTATTTTTCACCCTTACCTGAACGTGGATGGTGTGAAGTTGGTGGGCGTGGAAGCAGCGGGTGAGGGCATTGAAACCGGTAAGCATGCCGCATCTCTGAGCGCGGGCACACCTGGTGTGTTGCATGGCAACCGCACGTACCTTTTGCAAAGTGAGGATGGGCAAATTATTGAAACCCATTCGGTTTCTGCAGGTTTGGATTATCCCGGTGTTGGGCCAGAGCATGCATGGCTGAAAGATTCTGGCCGGGCTGAATACGTGGGTGTTACTGACAATGAGGCGCTGGAGGCTTTCCACCAATGTTGCCGCATTGAGGGTATTATTCCCGCGCTTGAAAGCAGCCACGCCTTGGCACATGCCGCAAAGCTTGCCAAAACATTGCCGAAAGACAAGGTGATTTTGGTGAATTTGTCTGGCCGTGGCGACAAGGACATGCACACCGTGGCGCGCTTGAGTGGTGCCGAGTTTTATTGCCACCCCGATTGCAAAACAGGCGCAGAAATGGCCTGCAACAAGAAATAAATTTCAATCTCAACCATGTCAAGAATCAAAGCAGTATTTGCAAAATTAAAAGAAGAGGGCCGCAAAGGCCTGATTCCTTTCGTCACCGGCGGTGATCCAGACCCAGGCCAGACTGTGGCCATGTTGCACGCCTTGGCGAATGCGGGTTCCGATGTCATCGAGTTGGGTGTGCCGTTTTCCGACCCCATGGCCGATGGCCCGGTCATTCAGCGTTCAAGCGAACGCGCGCTCGAGAAAGGGGTGACTTCCCGCAAAATTCTCGATTACGTGGCTGAGTTTCGCCTGACCAACCAGCATACACCGATCGTACTCATGGGTTATGCAAACCCGATTGAGCGCATGGGTGTGGAAAAGTATGTTGCAGAGGCGAAAAAGGCCGGGGTAGATGGTGTGCTGGTGGTGGATTATCCGCCCGAGGAATCACTGGAGTTTTCCAAGTACTTGCGCGCTGCTGAACTGGACCCCATTTTCTTGTTGGCTCCTACGTCGTCTGACGAGCGAATTGAAAAAGTTGCGAAGGCAGCCAGTGGTTATGTGTATTACGTCTCATTGAAAGGTGTGACCGGTGCACAAAACCTGAATGCAGCCGAAGTGAGCTCCAAGTTGCCTACCATTCGCAAATTCACTGACGTGCCGGTGGGTGTGGGCTTTGGTATTCGCGATGCCGAGTCTGCATGCCGAGTCGCTGAGTCTGCGGACGCAGTTGTCATCGGTTCCGCCCTGATTCAAACTCTGGAAGCAGGCAGCCCACAAGAGGCAGCCGCTTTGGCGGGCAAGTTCATTGCCCCAATTCGCGCCGCGCTTGATTCCAAGTTCGGCGCACGATAAAAACACCTCAGCAAGGGAAAGTGAATGAGCTGGTTTGACAAAATAATTCCACCACGCATTTCATCAAAAACTCCGGGTGATGCAGCCAAGAAAAGCGTTCCTGAAGGTATTTGGGCGAAATGTAAAAGTTGTGATGCCGTGCTTTACCAAAACGATTTGGTCAGCAATGCCATGGTGTGTCCATCCTGTACTTATCACATGCGCATCGGCTCGCGGGAGCGTTTGAATTTATTGTTCGACAACGATGAACGTGTGGAAATCGGGCAGGAAATTCTGCCCATGGACACCCTGAAATTCAAGGACAGCAAAAGCTATACCGCCCGTTTGAATGAAGCCAAAGAAGCCACAGGCGAAACCGACGCTTTGGTGGTTCAGAAAGGCACGATGAATGGCGTTGAAGTGGTGATTGCCTGTTTTGAATTTGAATTCATGGGTGGTTCCATGGGTTCTGTGGTGGGCGAGCGTTTTTGTCGTGGTGTGCAGGCAGCTCTGGATGCCAACGTTCCGTTCATCAGTATTGCCGCCTCTGGCGGTGCGCGTATGCAGGAAGGTTTGGGATCGCTGATGCAAATGGCAAAGACCTCGGCTATGCTGGCCAAGTTAAGCCAGGCCAGGCTTCCGTATATTTCCGTGTTGACCGACCCAACCATGGGCGGTGTTTCCGCCAGCTTCGCGTTTTTGGGCGATGTGGTGGTGGCAGAGCCCAAAGCCTTGATCGGTTTTGCCGGTCCACGCGTGATTGAACAAACTGTGCGCCAAACCTTGCCTGAAGGTTTTCAGCGTGCCGAGTTTTTGATGGAAAAGGGTGCAGTGGATTGCATCGTGGATCGCCGTGAAATGAAAAAAACCCTGGCCAGCCTCTTGGCGCTGTTGATGAAAAAACAGATTGACCAAGCGGCCTGAATACTCATGACTCAAGCAGTACCCGAACCGAAATCTTCCAAGCCAGGTAAACCCAACGCCGATGCCAGTTTGAATGACTGGCTGGCCTACCTGGAATCAATCCACAGCAAGCCGATCGACATGGGGCTGGATCGCTTGAAGGTGGTTCAGCAACACATGAACTTCACCCTGAAGGGCGTGGTGTTTACCGTGGCAGGCACGAACGGCAAAGGTTCCACCTGCGCCATGCTGGAAAGTATTCTGATTCAGGCGGGCTACAAGGTGGGCATGTACACCTCGCCGCACTTGATTCGCTTCACTGAGCGGGCCCGTATCAATGGCGAGGAGGTGTCTGAGTCTGAGCTGATTTCTGCGTTTGAAAAGGTAGAGCAGACCCGCGTTGCAACCGGCATTTCCCTGACTTACTTTGAGTTCACCACGCTGGCGGTGGCACTCGTGTTTTCTCGCCTCGATCTGGAGGCGGTCATTTTGGAAGTGGGTTTGGGTGGCCGACTGGACGCGGTCAATATTTTCGATGCGGACTGCGCAATTTGCACCAGCGTAGATATTGATCACCAGGCTTTTCTTGGGCCTGATCGCGAAAGCATTGGTCGTGAGAAGGCCGGCATATTTCGGCCGGGTAAACCTGCAATTGTTGGCGACCCAAAGCCGCCACAAAGCGTGATTGACCATGCAAATTCAATAGGTGCCGACCTTTGGCTGTTTGCGCGCGATTACAACTACAGCGGTGACAAGCAGCAATGGGCTTACGGCGGGCGCAGCATGCGTCGTGCAGCGCTGGCCTACCCGGCATTGCGCGGAACCAACCAGTTGTTGAATGCCTCGGCGGCCTTGGCTGCACTGGAGTCAGTTCGGGATCGTTTGCCGGTTCCGGCACAATCAATTCGACAAGGTTTTTTGTTGGTGGAATGGCCTGGGCGCTTTCAGGTGTTGCCGGGTCAACCCACGGTGGTTTTGGACGTTGGACACAATCCCCACGCTGCTGCGCATTTGCGCGAGAGTCTCGACAACATGGGATTTTTTCCTTACACCCATTGTATTTTCGGCATGCTGGCCGATAAAGATGCAGTGGAAGTTGTAAAGGCATTGAAAGACCGTGTTGACCACTGGCACTTGGTGCCACTGGAAGGCGACCGAGGGCGCAGCACGGAACAGTTGAAGCAGCAACTTGAACTGGCTGGCGTGGATGCAGGGGCATTTGACTGGGTTGCTAATTCCCAGGCACTGGCCAAAGGTGGTATTGCGAAGCAGCCACCGGAAAAAAGCGTGCAGAGCTACGAGAGTGTGGGTCAAGCGTATGCGGTGGTCACTTCTGCGGTGCCACCCAATGATAGAATTCTGGTTTTTGGATCCTTCCTGGTTGTGGCGCAGGCCATGCAAGCCAAAGAAGCGCTTCGAAAACGTCCCGGTTAATTTTTTCAGGAGTGCAGGTGAGTTCAAATTCGCGTTCTACTGCCAGGAACAAAGTCAACAACGATCCGGTTGATGAGTTGAAACGCAGGTCCAGAAGGCGGTTGGTAGGCTCCATTGCGCTTTTTCTGGCAGCCATCATCATTGTGCCCGCTTTGGTTGAAAACGAACCATCCCAAACCAGCAGCGATGTCGAGTTGGTGGTGCCCGATCGTCCTTCTGCTGAAATTCCTGCGCAGGCGGCACAGGTTCCCGAACAGCCAAAGATTGAAGCGCCCCAGTCTACCCAAGAACAGGCCTTGGCGACTGCACCAGTTGCACCTGCCGTAGAACCGCCACCTGTAGTTTCTGAACCTGCACCTAAACCTGCACCTAAGCCCGAACCCAAGCCAGAACCCAAAGCAGAAACTAAGGTTGAGCCTAAGGTTGAGCCTAAGGTTGAAGATCCGATTGCTGCGTTTGCAAAAGCTGAGGTGTACTGGGTTCAGGTCGCTGCTGTCAGCGACAAGCTACGCGCAGATGCGCTGAGTAAGGAATTGAGTGGCAAGGGTTTTCCGGCCAAGGTTGAATCAACCAGCACTGGCAATGGCACCGTATACCGGGTCAGGGTTGGGCCAATTGCAGGCCAAGCCAAAGCCGATGAAACCAAAGCCAAGTTGGCTGCTGCAGGTTACTCCGCAGGGAGAGTGGTGCAGTGACAATTTTTGATTACATCGTCATCGCCGTGGTGGTGCTGTCGGTTATTTTGGGTTTGTTTCGTGGCATGGTCAAAGAAGTGCTGTCCCTGGCCAACTGGGTGCTGGCCTTCTGGGTGGCAAACCGCTATGGCGCAGACCTCGCTGTTTACATGGACTGGGCTGAGTCGCTGAGCCCGCCCATGAAAGCGCTGATAGGGTGCGCTGCTGCTTTTTTTGCAACCATGTTGGTGGGGGCAATTCTGATTTCTTTGCTGGGCAAAATTGTTGCGGCAGCTGGTTTGGGTTTTGCGGACCGTGGCCTGGGTGCTACGTTCGGCTTCGCGCGTGGTTTATTTATTGTTTTGGTGCTGGTTACTGGGGCAGGTTTCACCTCGCTTCCGGAACAGCCATTTTGGCGAAATGCCATGTTGTCCCCTTTGGCAGTGGATGCGATGAGAGAAATCAAACCGCATTTGCCCGAAAGTGTGGCCAAGTGGGTGCGCTACTAGGAGCTTTCAATGTGCGGGATTGTCGGTATTGCCGGTTTTTCTCCTGTTAATCAAATTCTTTACGACAGTTTGCTGTTGTTGCAACACCGTGGCCAAGATGCTGCGGGTATTGCCACGGCACACAGCAATTCTTTTTCAATGTCCAAAGGCAATGGCTTGGTGCGAGACGTGTTCCGCACCCGCAATATGCGTTCATTGCCCGGCAATATGGGCATTGGTCATGTGCGTTACCCCACAGCTGGCTCGGCTGCCAGCTCAGATGAAGCACAGCCTTTCTACGTGAACGCGCCTTACGGCCTGGTATTGGCTCACAACGGCAACCTGACCAACAGCGAGCGTTTGAAAGCTGAATTGTTCAAAAACGATCGCCGCCACATCAATACCAATTCTGATTCCGAGGTGTTGCTGAACGTACTGGCGCATGAATTGCAGTCCAATGCTTCGGGCTACTCCCTTGATCCAGTCACGATTTTCCGCGCAGTGGCCGGCGTGCATGCGCGTGCTCGTGGTGCTTATGCCTGCGTGGCTCAAATTGCAGGTTATGGCTTGCTGGCTTTCCGTGATCCGTTCGGTATTCGCCCCTTGGCTTTGGGCAAAGCTGAAACCGAGCAGGGTACCGAGTACATGTTCGCATCCGAATCCGTGGCCCTTGTGGGCATGGGCTTTGAGTTTGTGCGTGACATTGAGCCGGGTGAGGCTGTCTTTGTCGACCTTGACGGCAAGTTGTATGCGCAGCAGTGCGCAGAGAAGTCTTCGCTGAACCCCTGTATTTTCGAATATGTGTACTTGGCTCGTCCCGATTCCGTGATGGACGGCATCAGCGTGTACGAAGCCCGCGTGAAAATGGGTGAATACCTGGCTGACAAAATTCGTAAAAGCATGCCTGCCGGCGAAATCGATGTGGTGATGCCCATTCCTGATTCAAGCCGTCCAGCTGCACTGGAATTGGCCAATCAGTTGGGCGTGCCCTACCGTGAGGGTTTTATCAAGAACCGTTACATTGGCCGTACGTTCATCATGCCTGGGCAGGCGGTACGAAAGAAAAGCGTTCGCCAGAAGTTGAATGCGATTTCTGTTGAATTCAAGGGTAAAACCGTGTTGTTGGTGGATGACTCCATTGTGCGCGGTACAACCAGCCGGGAAATTGTACAAATGGCCCGCGAAGCAGGTGCAAAGAAAGTGATTTTTGCATCGGCAGCGCCACCCGTGCGTTTTCCAAACGTTTACGGCATTGACATGCCCACGCGTGATGAGCTGATTGCCTCTGGTCGTACAGATGATGAAATTTGTGCCGAGATCGGTGCAGATGCCTTGTTTTACCAGGACATCGCAGACATGAAGCGCGCCGTTCGTGATTTGAATCCAAAGATTCAAACCTTCGATGCCAGCTGTTTTGATGGGTCGTACATCACTGGCGATGTCACCACTGAATACCTCGATCGTCTGGAATACATGCGCAAACATCCCGAGGTATTGGAGTCGGGCGGATTGCAAATGAATCTGGGTTATTCCGCGAATCAATAAGTGCAGCGAAAATTTCAGGTAAAATGTTCAACTGATTGATTTAAAAGCGCGAAATGGTTCGCGCTTTTTATTTGTGCAGGGCGATCTGACTATGTCACTGATAGTACATAAATACGGTGGCACCTCCATGGGGTCCACAGAACGTATCAAGAATGTAGCCAAGCGTGTCGCCAAGTGGCATCGCGCGGGCTTCCAGATGGTGGTGGTTCCATCGGCCATGTCTGGTGAAACCAACCGCTTGATTGGCCTGGCCAAGGAAATTCAGGCTGAGCCTGATCCCCGTGAACTCGACATGTTGTGTTGCACCGGTGAGCAGGCTTCAGTGGCTTTGCTGGCCATGGCGTTGAAGGCTGAGGGGCTGGACGCAATCAGTTTCTCGGGTTGGCAAGTTCCCATTAAAACCGACAGCAGCCACACCAAGGCTCGCATTGAATCGATTGACGACACGCGCGTAAAAGCCGAGCTGAACGCTGGCAAGGTGGTGATCATCACCGGTTTCCAGGGCATTGATGAAGCTGGCAACCAAACCACGCTGGGTCGTGGTGGTTCTGACACCTCAGCTGTGGCGATTGCTGCAGCCATGGGTGCAGCTGAGTGCCTGATTTATACCGATGTGGATGGTGTTTACACCACCGACCCTCGCGTGGTGCCCGAGGCTCGCCGCATGCGTGTTGTAAGTTTCGAAGAAATGCTGGAAATGGCCTCTTTGGGTTCGAAGGTTCTGCAAATTCGCTCTGTTGAATTTGCGGGCAAGTACCGCGTGCCCACCCGTGTGCTTTCCAGCTTGACCGATCCGATGATGTCGCTGGACGAAGAAAAAGTGTCTGGCACGCTGATTACTTTTGAGGAAGATGAACATATGGAACAGGCCGTTGTTTCCGGTATCGCTTTCAACCGTGATGAAGCAAAAGTGACCATCCGTGGCGTGCCTGACAAGCCCGGTGTGGCTTACCAAATTTTGGGTCAGGTTGCTGAGGCCAACATCGACGTGGACATGATCATCCAGAACCAGGGTTCGGATGGCACCACCGATTTCACGTTCACCGTACACCGCAATGAATTCAACAAAACCATGGATCTGTTGAAAAACAAGATTCAGGGCAGCGTGGGTGCACGTGAAGTGGCGGGCGATACCAATGTGTGCAAGGTGTCGATTGTGGGTATCGGCATGCGCTCACATGTGGGTGTGGCCAGCCTGATGTTCAAAACCTTGTCGGAAGAGGGCATTAACATCCAGATGATCTCTACTTCGGAAATCAAGGTGTCGGTGCTGATCGACGACAAGTACATGGAATTGGCAGTTCGTGCGCTGCACAAGGCCTTCGGTTTGGAAAAAGAGGCAGCTTGAACTGGGAGTTTGAGTTGAGTTTTAACTGATGGGAATGTGGTGCAATTTGCTTGAAAGCGATTTGCGCCAGCATTCAACATTTTGGCCGAAACCGTGTATAATTCGGCCTTCTGGAGACGTGGCCGAGTGGTCGAAGGCACTCCCCTGCTAAGGGAGCATACCCCAAAAGGGTATCGGAGGTTCAAATCCTCTCGTCTCCGCCAGAATGAAAAAGGGATCCCAATCGGGATCCCTTTTTTTATTCCATGGCTACAAACTGCACTGCCGGGGCGCTGCTGATTTGTATTGACGACAGGGGTGCATGCACATCGCCATCGAGTTGCCAGGCTGTGGGTGAATCGAATTGAAAATCAATGCGGTGAATAGTGCTGCGTTCTACGCCCACACTGTGCGGCATCCTACCCAACCAAATTCTCAGCAAATTAACTACCAGCGCCAGTTTATTGGGTACACCTGCGATCAGGCACATGTCTTGATTGGCGAGCGGGCCGCCGCTGGTGGACACACGAAACCTCAGCGGTAAACACTGAATACTGAGCGCAAGGCAGGCCTGCCATGCGAACCCTTGTGGTGTGGCATTGTCGCGAGATTGCTGCCCCTTGACTGTGGAGAAAAGATTTTCCACGAACTGACTGCGCCGAATAATTCCCCACGCTATTTTGGCCAACAATTTTGTGGCTGCTATTGGGCCACTACCCAGGCTGTAATACGCGTGCATGAAATTGACAGTGACGCCGAAGCCAAACACAAAACCATATTGCTGGCCAGATGTTTTAATGGGGTATCGGGGCGTGCTGTGCAGGTGAGTGCTGGCCTGATTCTCAACCAACCATTGCAGTGCTTTCAGTGGCGCAGTTTTGGGGTAGGCGTCCCAGGCAATCATGTTCATGGTGCCAGCATGCACAGGGAATATAGCTGGTATCGCATGCTCCCCCCAAACTTTGGCAGCGGCGCCCAACACTGCTGAAACGGTGCCATCGCCACCGAAAGGCACGATCACTGTGGGTGGTTTGTACTCATAAAGGCGCAAGGCATTTTCAAGTTCTTGCGTATTTTGAGTGAGCGCCACATGGCCGGAGTTGCCAAGAATTGAATGAATCCCGGCCAAGCTGGCCCCGGCGTTGTGTGTTTTCAGGTAACCCGATTTCGGATTGGCAATGACAAGAATCACAATGATTTTGTTACGTAATGATGTGAGTTCAATTTAACTGATTTTGTAAATCCCAAATCAACAAATTGAAGTACCTTTGCGTATCACGGCGTCTCCGGGGCAAATTTGGGAAAGTACAGTTCCACGCAAGTTCCTGAATTGGGTGCTGAGTGAATTTTGATGTAGCCCTTGGATTGCTTCACAAATCCAAACACCATGCTAAGTCCCAATCCACTACCCTTGCCAACTTCTTTGGTCGTGAAAAACGGTTCGAATGCACGATTCAGGGTTTCCTGCGTCATGCCGTGCCCGGTGTCACGAACTGAAATCAAGACATATGGGCCAGCAGGCAGGGTTTCTTTGGCATCTGTTTGTATCGAATCAAGTTCAGTATTCAATGCGCTGATGTGAAGCTTGCCGGCTTGTGGAATTGCGTCTCTACCATTGATGACCAAGTTCAGCAGTGCTACCTCCAGTTGCCCGGGGTCCACTGCAATTTTCCACAAACCGTCAGTGTCAGGCGCTTCGATTTCGATGGTTTCCGGCAGAATCCGTCGAAACAGGGCCAGAGAATCTTGAATTAGTTGCCCTGCATCAACCGTTTTGGGCTGCAGGGGTTGCCTGCGAGCAAACGACAACAGTCGACTGGTGAGTTCAGCCCCGCGTTCTGCGGCTTTGCTGGTCATTTCTGCCAGTGATTGAAGTTGTGGATTGTCTTTAAGCCTGTAGGCCAGGGTTTCAGCATTGCCCATGATTACAGTGAGCAGGTTGTTGAAGTCGTGGGCTACTCCGCCAGTCAGTTGCCCCATGGCCTCCAGCTTTTGGGATTCACGCAATTTCTCCTCCAGTTCCCGGGTTTCGGTCAGGTCCAGCATGCTGCCCAACATGCGAATGGCTTTGCCCTGTTCGTCTCGAATGACAAACCCCCGGTCGTGAACCAAAGCATACTTTCCGCTTGATTTTGCGAATCGGTATTCATTGCTCCAGTGTGTTCCCGTGCCATCGATAACCTGATGAATGCTCTCAAGAACCCGCTGACTGTCATCGGGGTGGATACGCGTCGTCCATGATTCAGGGCCAGGTTCAAGTTGCAGCAGTTCATAGCCAAACACGCGGCTCATGGACTCGTTCCACCAAAGCCCATTTTTGATCAAGTCCCAATCCCAGATCACATCGTTGGTGGCCTTGGACACCAGCACGAATCGCTCATGCAGCAGTTTCGCGGCTTGTTGCTGGTTCTCCTCGTTGGTGACGTCACGAAAATAGACGCCAAGTCCTTCGCTTGTCGGGTATCCATTGACTTCGAACCAGGTGTCCAGAGGCGGGTAGAAAAATTTGACCTTGATGGCATTGCCTGTATCGATGGCTTGTTGATACAGGGAATACACCGGTGTGTTGCGCGCTTCCGGGAACTCTTGCCAAATGTTTTTGCCGATCAGGTCTTCGCGTCGTCTTTTGAGCAGGTTTTCAGCCCTAGGGTTCAAGTACACAAAGTCGAATCGGGTCGAGATCATGAAAAAAGAGTCGCTCATGTTCTCGAGGGTTGAGAACAGTCGCTGTTCCAAATCAGAGTTGCGATTCTTTTCATGTATCAGTTCGGTGATGTCCTGGAATGCACCCTGAGCGCCGATGATGTTTCCCAGAGAATCAAGCTCGGGTTCACCAATGGCTCGGACCCAGGCGATGCGATTGGATCGTGTTTTGATTTGGAGTATTTCGTCGTAAGGTTTTCCTTCCGTGATGCATTCCGTGTAGCACTTTTCAATTTTCTGGCGGTAGGCGGGCAGGTAGTACGAAAAGGCTTCCTCTGCGCTGGGCGCAGGCTCGTAAGGGGCGTCGTGAATGGCGGCAGTTTGGGGAGTCCATGACACATGGTCACTGCCAAGGCTCATCCTCCAGCCGCCCAGTTTTGCTTTGGTACCAGCGATATCAATCAATTTTTTTGCACGGTCCAGGTTGGCCAGGGTTTCGTGGGTATCGGTGACATCATTGATGGTCGCCAACACTTGTATTTTTTGATTCAGGGCGCAGCGTTGCCAGTGGAAACGGGCTTTGAATGATTTGCTTGTTTTGCTTTGAAGGGTCCATTGCGATGTAAATGTGGTTTCGTTTTGAAACGCAATCAAAGCAGCGCGCAGGGCCTGGTGGTCTGAAGGGGGGCGAAGATCGAGAATTGTTTTGCTCTGCAATTCGGCAGCACTTATTTCCAGCCACTCTTCGCAGGCAGGGTTGTTCCATATGATGCGCAAGGTTTCCGGATCAAATATCCAGATGGGTTGTGGCAGTGCTGACAAGGCTTGCAGTGCATTCTCTTCCAGTAAAAGGGGATTGTTGTCCATTTTCATATCGCCGATTTTGAATGGTTCAGGGTGCACTCAATTGAGTAGGGGGGGCTTAAACGCTGGTTCAGGTGCGGCTCTTTCAATAAAATAATGGTCAGCGCCTAACAGGCAGTCAAGGGGTAATTGGCATGGTGACGGATGGAACGGGCAGCGGGGATCAAGGTGAGCAAGTGAATCAGTTGCTTTCTCAGTACGTACACAAACTAAACAACGCCATGCTGCCGTTTGTGCTTGAGCTGGACGATTTGCTTGGAAAAATGAATGAGCACTCACGATTGGATCAACTCAAGCTACAGCGGTTTGACACGGAGTGCAGGGCACAACTGGAAATAATCCAGCGAATTCGTAGTCTGATTTCTTGTAGGTCAGAGTCTGATTTTGAATGAGCCAAACAAGGACAGAGGGCGGTGCAGCCATGGACAATAATTCGACCAATCAAGGTGCTGCCGTTTGTAGTGCCAAACACATTTTGTTGGTGGAGGACGATGCCATGGTTCGCGAGCATGTGGAGTGCTTGCTGGAAGACCTGGGTTACAAGGTGACCTCGGCGCCCAATGCTCGAGAGTGTTTGCGTGTAATTTCTGACCTTGATCGCGTCGATTTGCTGTTCTCCGACATAGTCATGCCCGGTGGCATGTCTGGTACCCAGTTGGCCCGTGAAATCCGTCAAATGTACCCGGGTTTGCCCATTCTTTTGACCTCGGGCTATGCCGAGGATGTGATCAGTGGCCTTGATTCCACCGATGCTCGCCTTGCTTTGCTTCGAAAACCTTATCGCCGTACTGACTTGTGCCGTGCATTGCAGGCCATGCTGGGATAATCATGGTGCTTGTTTAGTGCCGCTCGGCCAGTGCTTTTGGCTTCATGATGTAAATTTTCATGGGATGACCAATTACCTTTTCGCCATCACGGAATTTGGTGATCATTCTGCCGTTGACCACCTGGTCTTTGGCGCCCCACAGGTATCCATCCGGGCCCGTGAAATCACGTGTAAGTACTGCGCCGATTTTCAGTGTCTTGGCGCTTACCATTTGTTCATGCTCAAGCGGTGTGCTGCCGTATTCTTCCAGTGCGGACGGCAATGCCCGGATGACCTCGGGGTCGTACCGTCGGCCCGAGGCATTGCTGACGAATCGAGCGGCATCCTTGGCGGATAATTTTTGATCTGCCAGCCAGCCCTGTTGCAGTTCATCGTAATCTTCAGCCACAGCGAGTATGCGTGCTCCAATGTGTATGCTTGCGCCGATGAGGCCGTCCGGGAATCCTTGACCATCATAGCGTTCGTGATGGTGGCGAATGATCGTGCTGACTTCCCCCATGTCGGGCAGGCTTAAAAACACGGTTTGGGCGCGCACTGGGTGTTTGAGCAAGCTGGCTTGCGCTTCGCCGTCAAGGCTTGCAAAGGGGGTGAACAGGGTTCGGTCTGGCAAACCTATTTTGCCGATGTCGTGTAGCAAGGCCGCAATGTAAATTTCCTGAACCTCGCTTTCATCAAGACCAAGTTGTTGCGCAAGAATTCGTGAAAGGTCGGCAACACGCCGTGAATGTGCAGCCAAGGCAGGGGAGCGTAAATCCAGAAAGTTGCAGAACACGCGAATCGCGCTGAGGTATTGCAGCTTGATGTCTTTACGGGACTGGTCCAGCAGTGAATTAACCTGCTTGATTTCATCCATGCGTTCGTCAACTCTGGTGTTGAGCTCTTGTTGAAAGTTTTCAAGTTCATAAACCTTCTCGGCCAGGCTTTGGTTCATTTGCTCGGTTTCAAGCCGAATTTGAAACACTTCGATCAGTTCCGCTACGGCATGACGCAAGGTGTCGTCCTTGCAGGGTTTGCTTAAAAACCGGTCGACTTGTCCCAGGTTGATGGCGTCAATTGAGGAGTTAAGGTCTGCATGGCCTGTGAGTATGATTTTCCCGACGTGGGGTGCAAATTCGGAAATAGCTTGCAGCACGTCTACGCCGCTTAAATCGGGCATGCGCATATCACAGATCACCACGGACGGTTTTTCCCTGCGAGTGAGTGCAATCGCCTCTCGTGGGTTGGTCGTGAAAAGAATGTCGTAAGGCTCAAGGCTGAATACTTTTCGTAGTGAATTGATGACGTTGGAGTCGTCATCCACAAACAGGATTTTGTGCTTGGAGGGTTTGTTCCGGTTAAGGCTTCCCGTGAATCCGTGGATTAATGGGCTGCTCTCTTTGTCGAGGGTGTCTTCAGTGTGCATGGTGTGTTCCGCGGGGTGCCTTACCGGCCAGATCGCTTGAGGCGATATACATAGACTTTTTGCGATTTGCCATGTGTGGCTTCGTATTCTTTGACCTGATCAATAAAGTGTTTGCTCACCAGTTTTTCTTTGGATAGCCACAAGTATCCGTCAGGGCCAATGAAGTCGCGTGACAGTGTTTGACCCACCATCAATTCGCTGCCCGACAGAAGGCGCTCTTCAAGTCGTGGGGCGGCCCGGAGTTTTTCCAGTGCAGGTGGTAACGCTTGCAGCACTTGTGGGTCGTAGCGGCTTTCGCCAGATTTCATGACAAATGACAGCGCCTCGTCTTCAGAAAGCTTTTTGGGCGCGAGCCAGCCTTGTTGCAATTCATCGTAGTCTTCTGCAACGGCCAGAATGCGCGACCCAATTGGAATCACCTGATTCAAAATCCCGTCCGGGTAACCCTCGCCATCGAAACGCTCATGATGGTGCCGAATCATGGTGGCGATTGTTTCCATGTCGGCCAAGCCTGCAAATACGGCCTGACCTTTGGTGCAGTGGGTCATCAGTTCAGTGCGCAGTTCCTTGCCCAGGCTACCAACAGGCATGAAAAGAGCTTCATCGGACAGACCGATTTTTCCAACATCATGCAGCAAACCAGCGATATACACTTCGTTCACATAGTTTGGATCGCAGCCAAGTTCAATTGCGATAAGGCGGGCCAGTTCAGCCACCCGTTTGCTGTGTGCGCCCAGTTGAGGAGAGCGCAGCTCAGTGAGACCAGAAAATACTTTGATCGCACTGAAGTACTGGGCTTTTTGTTCCCTGCGGGACATGTCCAGGAACAGCTTGGCTTGTTCAAACTCTCGAATGCGTTCACTGATGCAATGTTCAAGCGAGCTGTTGAGCAATTCAAGTTCGGCCGCTCTGTTATTCAACTCGCGTGCAGCCTTGATTCGCTCCAGCTTGACACGGGCCAGTCCCACCAGCTCGGACAGGGTAAGTTGAAGCATTTCAGCGTCAAGGGGTTTGCACAGGTAGCGATTCACGTGGCCGCGGTTGATGGAGGAAACCACGGTGTCCAGTTCGCTGAATCCGGTCAACATGACCCGGGCGGAGTCAGGTGAAATTTGATGAATGGCTTCAAATACCTCAACGCCCGACAATTCAGGCATTCGTATATCGCAAATAACCACGCCCGGTTTGTGGTGTTTGGCCAGTGATACGCCTTCCCGGGCGTCCAGCGAGGTGAGTACAGTGAGGTTTAACTTGCGCAGTTCTTTGCGCAGGGCCATGAGTACATCGGGGTCGTCGTCGATTAGCAAAACTACGTCAGGACTCAAATCTTTGCTTGCATAGCTCGACTCCGACAGCAGATTGGCTGGCGAGGCTGTCTGGTTTGCAGTGTCAGGTTCCGGCCCGGATGTGTTTTCGGCGAGGCTGGCGGAGATCATTGGCGTTGTGGCCTTTCACTGGTGAAGAAATTGGTACTTCCGGAAATGGTAGTTGAATGTTGCTTTTTTTAATGCTTGAAAAGAATGTCAAAAATGGTCAATTTCGGCTGATGAGGTGAATATCAATACCAAGGATGGGTAGTAGCCTGATGTAGGGGGGTCAACCGTTTTGTAGGTTAGGGAGTTGAAAGGGTACCTGTCTCTGTTATTGCTCAGTCCAAAGGTAAGCTTGGTTTATTCAAAATTACGAGTTTTTAGTTCCGCGCAAGTGCAAATCCGTCAAAGCCGTCCGTATTGGCTACTGGCCTTTGGTTGCGCGATGGTGCTTGCCTTGTTGGGCATCACTTACACCCATTCCCGAATGAATGCTGAGGTGGTGGCGATGTCTGAGCTCAATCAAAAACGCATCGATCGCCTCGACCAATTGTGGGTGTTGTTGGTTGATGCGCAAGCCAGTGCCCTGTCTTTTTTGCTGATGCGCAACGACGCGTACCTCGAGCCTTACCGAAGTACAGCGACGCGACTGGAGCCGCTCATGGCATCCATGAACTTTGATATTCCGCCTGATTCGGATGATTATGCCGACTTGCAAGACTTGAAGCGTTTGGTGGATGCAAAGTTTCAGTACCTCGGTGAGATGTTGAGCCGGGGTGGTGCTCCCTTGGTTTTGTCGGTAGAGCATGGTGAACTTGGGAAACAGTTGATGGATGAAATCCGGGTTCGCTTGGCGATACTGAAAGCCAGAAGGGAGAAGGTTCATCAGGATTTTGAGAATATGTATTTGGCGCGTGCCAAGAAAATTCAGTACGTGGGATATGCCTTGGGTGTCGCGTCGCTATTGTTGATACTTGGCCTGTTTGTGGTGCAACAGAGGCAGGTGGCCTTGCGTGCAAGAATTCAGGAGTTGTTGAAAACAGAAAACAGCCGGCTTGAAGCCAAGGTGCAAGCGCGCACGCTTGAGTTGAGCAATTTGGCCACCAACCTGACCACCGCCCAAGAGGCGGAGCGCCAGCATATAGCCCGGGAGTTGCACGACGAAATGGGTTCGGCATTGACTGCTGCGAAAATGGATGCGGGCTGGTTGCGCCGATCGTTGGGTACGCAGGTCGATGAACTTGTTCAGGAGCGAATGCTTCGTTTGATTGAAAACATTGGAAGCACTATTTCAATGACGCGTCGTTTGGTTGATGACCTGCAACCCCCTTTGCTCAAGGGTTTGGGGCTGGTTGAGGCGCTTCGTTCACTGGGGCAGCAGTTTGAAATGGAGATGTCTGTGGTGATGGACTTTCCAGAGCATGAGTTGAGTTTGTCGCCTGAACAATCGTTGGCCTTGTTTCGGGTGGCCCAGGAGTCGTTGACGAATGTTCGGAAATACGCCAAGGCCAGCAAGGTGGAGTTGAGCCTGAAGGAGAAGCAGGGCATGGTAATTCTGAGCGTGGCTGATAACGGCAGTGGCTTTAACACAGAAAACATTGAGCTGCATGGCCATGGCATTGCCGGCATGAAACACCGTGCTCAGATGTTTAACGCCAATTTGTTGCTTGATTCACACGCTGGACGCGGCACACGCATTGAAGTGCGAATGCCTGTTTGATTTTGAACCGCTGGTTTAGTCGAGCAGCAAGCCGTGCTGGTGTGCGTAGGTGGCCAGTTCTGCGTTGCTGTTCACGCCAAGCTTATCCAGTAACCTTGATCGATAGGTGCTCACTGTTTTTACGCTCAAGTGAAGCACCTGCGCTATAGCTGACACACTTTCGCCCCTCACCAAGCGCATGAACACTTGCCTTTCACGTTCAGACAGTTCCTGATGCGCTGGTTTGTCGCTTTCGCCGGTCATTTCGCGGGCCAACAGTTCTGCTGTGTTGGCCGAGATATAACGTCGACCCTGCGCCACCGTATGGATAGCGTTGACAAGGTCGCTGCGGTCGCAGTCTTTGCAAAGGTAGCCGCTGGCACCACTTCGGATCATTGACAAAGCATAGCGTTCTTCTGAAAAACTGCTGATGACCAAGACCTGCGTCTTCTCATGTCGTTGTTTAACGGCGCGCAACAAGTCAATACCGTTTTCGTCAGGCAATGACAGGTCAAGCATCAAAACATCGCAGTTGTGCTCTCGCAGCAGGCTTCTGGCCTCTTGCGCGGTACCCGCTTCGAACTGAATACACATGCCCAGTTCTTCATTGAGCATTTCACGAAAGCCAGCACGCACAATTGCATGATCATCAACAATCGCCAATCGAATCATTTGAATAGTCCTCGTGTTGTGGTCCGTTGGGGAAGCCAGACTGGTCCTACAAACGAATCGTCCTTGTCGGACAGATCAATGGTTTGCCCCGCCGTAATATTGAACGCATGAAGCCTGATCAATACATACCTTTGATCTTGATTTCTTGTCAGTAGTCAGTTCAATAACCCTGAAGGAGTACAACCATGAAAAAATTGATCACTCAAACCTTGATCGCCTCTGGTGTTGCGTTGTCTGCGTTGAGCCCTGTGTATGCAGCAGAGCAGGGTAAAGAGCCATTGAAGGCCGTGGGGCAATATGTGGACGATGCCACCATTACCACCAAGGTAAAGGCCAAGCATGCGGAAGACAAAACCGTAAGTGCCTTGCGTGTGAATGTAGAAACCAAGCAAGGTGTGGTGGTGTTGTCGGGTGAAGCCAGAACCGAGGCTGAACTTGAGCGCGCCGAGGCGTTGGCCAAACAGGTGGAAGGTGTGAAAGCTGTTTCCAATATGATCGAGTTGAAGCCCAAGTCGTAAGCTTGGCGATAGAGCCAACGGATTGAGCCGACCTTAACTCAATGCCCTGCTGGCTTTGCGCCAGTGGGGCGTTGTAGGTGCCCGCCATGAAAAAGAATTGTACAAACCAATTGCAAGTGCCATTGCGTGTGTTGCTGGTAGAGGACTCGATTGAATTGCAGGCGATGCTTCAATCCATGTTGAGCGAAATTCCCAGTGTTGAAGTGGTCGCCAGTGTGGAGTCTGAGGAAGATGCAGTGGCTTTCATGAGAGTGGACCCTACAGATTTGGCGATCGTTGACTTGGAATTGCGGTCTGGCACGGGCTTGGGCGTGCTGAAAAAACTGCAGGATGATCTGGATTTGACCGACAGACAGATTGGTGTTGTCGTTTTTTCCAACTATTCAAATTTGGTGATTCGACACCGCTGTTTGAGTCTTGGGGCGAGGGCCTTTTTCGACAAGTCGTTTCAAATTGATGAATTGCTTGAGTTTGTTCAGAAACAAGCCTCGGGCAACGCCAAAGACTCGTTACTCTGAACATCCAACCGTTTTAAATCGCCTGTGCAGGACCAAAAAACTCGAAATGCTGACGCTCGGCAGGCACACCCAGCTTGCCCAGCATGTTCTTTACTGCACTCATAAAACCAACTGGACCCAAAAAGTAAACTTGTGCATTGTTGGGCAGGTTTTTCTCAATGGTTTGGTGTTTAATCAAACCATCCTGATTCTCATAAATGTACTCGGCTGTGATGTTGCTGTGCTGGGTACTTAATTGCTCGGTCAGGTTTTTGAAAGAGTGTTGCGCGGCATTTTTGCAGGCGTGGATGAACCGCACCTCGCGTTGGCCTGCTGCTGCTTTCAGCATTGCAATGGCCGGGGTCAACCCAACGCCGGCGGTGATCAGCACCAAGGGGTCTTTGCTGTCATCGAGAACAAACTCACCGCAGGGTGGGCTTAGCTGTGCTGTGTCCCCCACAGCCAGTTGCTTGTGCAGGTGGTTGGATACCACGCCGCCTTCTTCGCGCTTGACCGAAATTCGATAATGTTGCCCGTTGGGTGCGTCTGAGAGTGAGTAGTTGCGCATCACAGTTGCGCCATTTACATTCAGGTGCAGGGTAATGTATTGCCCCGGTTTGAAAGTCATAATCTGTTTACCATCCAAAGGTTTCAGATAAAAAGATGTGACCAGTTCGCTTTCTTGCTCTTTCGCGGCAATTGTGAAAGCACGTTGCCCCTCCCACCCTCCGGTGGACATGGCTTGTTTGGCATACAGGTTTGCTTCGGCGTTGATCAAAATATCGGCGAGCTGGCCATAGGCGGCTGCCCAGGCGTCGATAATTTCAGGTGTGGCTGCGGCGCCCAGCACCTCTTTCATGGCCTGTAGCAGGCATTCGCCCACAATAGGGTAGTGTTCGGCTTTGACCCCCAGGGCTACATGCTTGTTGACGATCAGTGTGACCGCACCCATGAGTACTGCCGGGTTGTCAATGTGTTTGGCGTAGGCCAGCACGGCATTGGCCAGGGCGCGAGGTTGAGTGCCTTTTTCCTGATGAGCCGGATTAAAAAAGGTAGCCGTAACCGGGTATTTGCTGAACATCAGTTTGTAGAAGTGTGTCGTCAATGCTTCGCCACCCTGTTCGAGTGCGGGAATGGTTGCCTTGATCCAATGTTTTTGCTCGGTGCTGACTGACATGCTTTTTCCTTCCTGATCGATTGTAAATTTGTACATGCTTCACAGTGACAAACACTATCAAGATACATGCCAGCCTTAACATTGTTATTAAGTATATGAAAATATTGAATATATGAAGAAATGTGTTTTGTTAAAAATTTCAAATCATTGTTTAATTAACAGCGATTTGATATTGTTATTAAAACAGTAATTGTTATAAGTACAATAAGGATGGCTAGTCGTGGAAATGTCCAGTTTTGTGTTGGCAGTGATTGAAGACCTTGGAGCCGACCTGGATCCGTCAACTCGCTACTTGCGCTATGTCAATTCATTGGCCGCCGCATTGCCCGGCAACGCGTGCGCCTTGCTGAAAAAGGAGGGCTCGACCTTAAAGCCGCTGGCCGTACGCGGTTTGACTCCCGATAGCCTGGGGCGCCGCTTCGAATTAAACGAGCATCCTCGCCTGAATGCGATTGTGACTTACCGTGGCGTGACCCATTTTCCGAACAAGTCCACCTTACCCGACCCCTACGACGGTTTGCTCGAAGGCGTGCATGCGGGCGATTTGAATGTCCATGATTGCATGGGTTGTGCCCTGCATGTAAATGGCAAGTTGTGGGGAGCAATTACGCTGGACTCCCTGAAAGCGGGCGTGTTTGATGTGAAAGTTGAACGCGCCATGGCCATGTTTGCACGCTTGGGTGAAGCGGTTGTGCATGTCGCCGAACTGACTGAGAAAACCGATCGAACCGCGACTTCCCTGAAGTTGAGTCAGGCTGACGGCAATGGTCTGAGCGCGTTGGAAGGTGTTCAATTGTCTCGTCGGGAAATGATTGGGGACAGCACGCCCATTCGCGAACTAAAACATGAAATTTTGACTGTTGCCAACAGTCAGTTGGCTGTGCTCATTCATGGTGAAACAGGTGTGGGCAAAGAATTGGTCGCCCAGGCCTTGCATGCCATGTCCGGCAGGGCGAATTTACCCTTGGTGGTGATCAATTGCGCAGCCTTGCCCGACCAGTTGATTGAAAGCGAGCTGTTTGGCCATGTTAAAGGCGCGTTTTCCGGTGCAGAGCGCGATCGTCAAGGCAAGTTCGAATTGGCCAACGGTGGCACTTTGTTTCTGGATGAAGTGGGCGAGCTGAGTGCCTCTGCCCAAGCCAAGTTGTTGCGGGTACTGCAAAGCGGGCAGGTGCAGCGTGTGGGTAGCGACAGAGAGCACCGGGTCGATGTGCGCATCGTGGCTGCCAGCAATCGGGACCTGTCGGCTGAAGTAAAGGCAGGGCGTTTCAGGGCTGATCTGTATCACCGCCTGTGCGCTTATCCTTTACACATTCCACCGCTTCGCGAGCGTGGGGATGATGTGGTATTGCTGGCAGGCTATTTTCTGGAGCAGAACCGTAGCCGTTTGGGCTTGCGCAATTTGCGCCTGGGGCGCGGCTGTGAGGCTGCATTAAAACGCTACCCTTGGCCGGGCAATGTGCGGGAACTGGAACATACATTGGGGCGTGCAGCATTGAAAGCGCGTCGGGATGAAACTGGCCCCATGGTGACTGTAGAACTTGAGCACCTTGACCTGCTGAGCGAGCTTGAGCAAGAACGCGCTGTGACTGCCCGAGGCCCGGCAACTATTGTGGAGATGGGAATGGCCAGCCCTATCGAAGGCATGCCTTATCGGGATGCTGTAGATGCTTTTTCTAGAAATCTGATACAGCAGGTGCTGGATTACACGGATGGCAATCGAGCCGCAGCCGCTAGGCAGCTGGGTCTCGATTCCGGCAACTTTCACCGCATGCTCAAGCGGCTTGGTTTTTAGGCAGATGCCCGCGCTGGCTCGCCTGTGGTGTTTTCCTGCAGGTATTGCAAGGCTTCATTGACCTGATCGATCAATACCAACACCAGGTGGTCTGGGCCTGTTTCATCCAGGGCCATTTGAATTGCCTTGAACTCACCCCGCACCTCGACAACCGAGGGTTTCTTGTCGCCAGAGGCGAGTGCAATGCCCTGTTGCAGCAAGGCCAGAGTTTCACCATCTGGGCGACCGCGCTGGCAGGCGTCTTCATACAAAATAATGTGATCAAAAAACCCACCCACCAAGCGACCTTGCTCAGTGATGTCCTGATCGCGACGATCGCCCGCTGCACTAATTACTACGGTGCGTCTAACGGCCGGTATGTTCTTCAGCGTATTAACCAGCGTTGACACTGCATCCGGGTTGTGGCCGTAATCGGCAATCACTGAACCCCCTTTGTGCTTGAAAAAATTGAAGCGGCCGGGCACCGTGTCGGGGGTAGATTGAAAACTGCCCAGCGCTGCCCGAATGGTGTTGAATGGTACGTTCAGACCCAAGGCGGCAGCCACAGCACACATCACATTTTGTACCTGGAAGGTGAACAAGCCGTTGTTGGTCAGTGGTACATCCATCAGGTCAATGGTTTTTTCCATGTTGTCATAATTGATGTTGATCACGCGACCGTCGTGAATAATGACTGGGCGACCTTTGGCTTTGTGTGCAGCCACAATCGGGTTGTCCGGGTTGCTGGTGAAGAACAGCACACGTCCGGGGGTGAGTTTGGCCATGTTTGCAGCGTGGCGGTCATCCGCGTTCAGTACAGCAAGACCATTGGGGGCCACGTTTTGAACCAGCACGCTTTTTAGCAAGGCCAGGTCTTCAACGCTGTCGATGAAGTTCAGACCCAGGTGGTCACCCTCGCCAATGTTGGTCACAATGCCCACATCGCACATGTCAAAACCCAAACCTTCGCGCAGCATACCGCCCCGTGCACATTCCAGCACGGCGGCATCTGCTTCGGGGTGAACCAGCACTTTGTGTGCGCTTTTAGGTCCACTGCAATCACCGGTGTCGATCAAGTGTCCGTTCACAACCACACCTTCCGTGCCAGTAAAACCAACACGCAGATTGTGGTAGCGAAGGATTTGTTCAATCAGGCGAACCGTGGTGGTTTTGCCGTTGGTGCCAGTGACCGCCACTACTGGAATACGGCCGTTTTCATCTTTCTTGAACATCAGATCAATCACGGCTGCACCCACGTCGCGCCCCTTGCCGATTGATGGCTCCAGGTGCATGCGCAAGCCCGGTGCAGCGTTTAATTCAACAATGCCACCACCTTGGGCCTCAAGCGATTCGTCCACACGCTCGCACACCACATCCACGCCGCACACCTCGATTCCAATTTGCTGTGCGGCCTGAATCACCATTTCGGCCATGGCGGGGTGAACGTTGTCGGTAACATCCGTGGCGCTGCCACCAGTACTCAGGTTTGCATTGTTCCGAAGGACAACCCGAACACCTTGCTCGGGTACAGATTCAGCGGTGAAACCCTGTTTCTTGATTCGGGCAATTGCAATTTCATCGAGGCGAAGTTTGCTCAAGGCGCTGCCATGGCCTTCACCACGCAGGGGGTTGCGGTTTTCAATTTCGACCAACTCGGCAATGGTGTGCGCACCATCGCCAACCACGGAAGGAGGTTCGCGACGTGCGGCAGCCACCAGCTTGTCACCCACCACCAGAAAGCGATAATCGTGACCCGGTATGAATTCCTCCACGATGGGTACACCGCTGCCGTACTTTTTGGCGGCATCAAAGGCTACACGCAAGTGTTCCTCGTCCACAATGTTCACTGTCACGCCTTTGCCTTGGTTGCCATCGCTTGGCTTGATCACCACGCCTTTGTTGGTGGCCTTGGTCAATTCGCGAAAGGCTTCCAGCGCTTCTTCAAACGTTTTAACCAGTTTGCCGCGGGGTGTGGGAATTCCGGCTGCAGACAAAATGGTTTTGGTCAGGTCTTTGTCCTGGGCGATTTCCTCAGAAATGGCACAGGTTGTATCGGTCTCTGCTGCTTGAATTCTGCGCGCTTTGGAGCCCCAACCCAACTGCACAAGGCTACCCTGGGTCAGGCGGCGAATTGGAATACCCCGGCGCAGTGCTGCATTGACAATCGAGCCTGTGCTGGGCCCAAGTTTGCAGTCTTCATAAATTTCTTTGAGGCGCTCTATGGCTGCATTTGCATCAAAATCATGGCCTGCCAGCGCCGCCAGAATAAGTTGGTGCGCTTCTTCAAAAGCCGCACGCGCCAAATCTTCTTCCTCGTACTGCACCACCACCCGAAAGTACCCGGTGGTAATGTTGTCAGCCACATGGGCGAAAGTCACCTGCGAACCAGCTTCAACCTGAAAGCGCAAGGCGGTACGGCTCAAAATATGTGCCAGCGCTATATTGCTTTGCTCGAACCCTGTGGCTCGCAGCGAACCAATGCCGGGCAACGCGCTGCGAACGCGCATTTCAATATTGGCAAAGCGATCATAAAGGCGTTCGTTTTCTTCGCAAAACACCAGGGCTTCCATGCTGGTGTTTTTGCTCCACAAATTGGGGCCGCGCAAGGCGCGAATGCGTTCAATTTTCATAATTTATCAACCTGTTGTGTGCGTCAGCTTGGGGTTTAATAGCGCTGCCGAAGATCGGCGCGCAGCAGGTGGTGCGGTACGTCCATCGCCCAACCTGCCGCTGCAAGAGCCAGCGCCTTTGTCAGGTTTACCGGCGGCTGTTTTAGCGGAATGGGGCTGCGTTGTTCGGCTTCGGCTCGATTGCCCATGAACTGAATATTCTCGCCTTGATAAACAACGGCCATGCCGCCGTTTTTCACGTGCTCCGCAACAATCGGGTTGTCGGCGCTGCTGCTGATCCAGATCACCTTACCGTCACACAGGTCCTTCAAAGGCAGCAGGCTGACTTCGTCTGCGTTGACAACAGCGTGGCCACTGCCCAGTACCAGGTCTACCACGGTGCGCATCACATTGAAGTGTTGTTCCTTGGTGAGAATGTCCCATTCTTCCAGCCCTTCCATGGCACCCAGACTGGTAATCACAGCCAGACTTGACCGGTCGTAGGGCAGGCCTTCAGACAGAATGGTGCTGGCCTTGACCTGCATTACCAAGGTGTCCAGATTCTTGTTGATCAGGCAGTTGCGGCCTGATTGCCAGTTTGCTGAGGGGGCTTTGTTGATGGTGCGGCCGTTCATCACCAAACCTTGGTCGCAGGCCAAGCCCACTTTGTGTCCCTGATCTTCAAGAATTTCAGTGAGTTCGGGGCCGAAGCCGTCAATTTCGGGGCCGCCTGAATAGGAAATGGTTGGAATTCGACCGTTGGCATCACCCGGGAAAAGTGATTCGACAATCGGTTTGCCCACATTGCGTGCCTGACCTTTCGCAGGTTTGATGTGCATGAGCAAGCCAGGACCTGCATTGACTTCGACCACCGCCAGTGATTGGCCCTTGGGGGACTGATCAATATGCTCGCAGACCAGGTCGATACCCGCCACATCCAGGCCTACAACGCGCGCTGCCATGCAGCACAGGCGTGCAATTTCGGGGTGAATCAAATCGGTGACATCTTCCGAGGCGTTGCTGTTGCGTTCGATCAGCACTTTTACGCCATTTGCAATCACTGAAGTGGCTGTGTATCCCTGGCGTTGTACTTCCAGGAATACGGCCGGATTTTTTTCAACGTTGACCGGGCGCAAGGGGAAAATTTCCGATTCACCACGACGAGGATCTGTATTGATTTGCTGATTGCAAAGTTCTTGCAAGGTTGACTTTCCGTCGCCCATCACATGAACCAATTCACCACGTGATACTGCCGCCACCTGGTAATTCACCACCAAAACCCGATGCTCAGTTCCGCGAATGAATTTTTCAACAATAACGCCGGTGTAGCTTTCCTTGTCTGCAAGTGGCCAGGCGTTTTTTACATCCTCTTCTTTGGTCAGCTCAAGCGATACACCGCGCCCCCAATTACCATCAACGGGTTTCACAACCACAGGCACGCCGATGTCCTGTGCAATTTCCCAGGCGTGTTCAGGGCTTTTGGCCATTTCACCTTCGGGAACGGGTACACCGCATTGCGCCAGTAGTTCCTTGCAAAGGTCTTTGTCGGCGGCAATGCCTTCTGCAATGGCTGAGGTTTTGGATGTTTCTGCAGTCCAGATGCGCTGTTGCTTGTTCCCATGGCCCAGCTGTACCAAATTGCCGTCGTTAAGGCGGACAATCGGAATTCGACGCTCGTAAGCCGCATCAAGAATATGTTGTGTGCTGGGGCCCAGGCCGTGCATGTCGCAGTGGTGCTTGATCACTTTCAGCTCGGCCTGCAAATCGTACTCTGTCCCCTCGATGGCTGCGTGCAACAAGCGCACACCTGCCTCCAGACAAGCCATACCCACTACCGGGTCTGGGGTGCGAAAAACCATTTTGTACACGCCTTCCTTGCTGGTCATTCGGGCTTTGCCAAATCCCACTTCAAGGCCTGCTTGCGTGTGCAGTTCAATCACAATGTGTTCAAGCATGTGCGCAGCGTAAGTGCCCTCGCGCACCCTCAGCAGGAAACCGCCCGGCTCGCCAATTCCACAGCGGTGGTCAACCAAACCGGGTAGCAAAGCCGTTAATCGCTCGTAAAATCCTGGCAACAGGTTGGAAGGGAATTGTTCCAGTTCTTGAATATCCACCAACGCTTCAATGCAACTTCGATAGGTCCAGATATTTGGGCCATCAAGCCACATGGTTCGGAGTATTACAAGGCGTTTTTGCGTCATAAGTTGGGTGTCGGCAGGTTTGTTTTCGAGGATTGGATTTTCGATCAATGTTAACTCCGTGTCGCTGGAAATAGTGGTGTAACATCAGCGAATTCGCGAACTGAGGGGGTAATCTCATTGAAAATCGTTGGATTTTCACCGTCTGAAAACGAAGTACAACGCCTTTCAGAGGTTTGGGCCGCCAATTCACCAACCCAAGCGGTGTTTGTGGCTGACATGAACACTCGGCGTGAGTTTTCTCGCAGCCTTGTAGCCTTTAACGCCCATGAATTAATTGTGGTAGACAAGGAATTGCAGGTGCCTGTTTTCAAGGCACATTTCTCAAGCATTGAGAAAATTTCCATGTCCGATCATTCTGGTCTTTCTACGGTTTTGATTCAGATTGATTCCGGGCAGGTATTTCGCTTCTATGCCAGCTTCAGTTTGCATCGCGCACTTGAAGAATTTGTGGAGTTGCTGGAGACAGCCGTGCGTGAGTTTGAGCAGGGCACATCTCACGCGGCTCAAATTCAGCACCCAGTGCCGCGCTTGCTGGCCGATGAAGAGCTGGATGATGCCGGGTTTGAAGAGCCTGTTTCTTCAAGGGCACTGTTGCGCTTGTGGCGCTTTGCACACCCGTATCGCTGGCGTTTGTTTGCCGGGCTGATTCTGACATTGCTGTCAACTGCTGCAACGCTGGTGGCGCCTTATCTTTCAATGCCACTTATGGACGAAGTACTGATTCCATTCCAGAACGGCCAACCCATGAACACCGAGTTGGCAACGTTTTATCTCAGTGGTCTCTTGATTTCAGCGGTGGTGGCTGCCGGTTTGAGTTGGGCAAGAACCTACTTGTTGGCCTTGGTCTCCGAGCGAATCGGCTCTGATTTGAGAACCACCACATTCAACCATTTGATGAGCTTGTCGCTGGACTATTTCAGCGCGAAACGCACCGGTGATTTGATCGCGCGTGTCAGCGCTGAAACCGATCGAATCAATTTGTTTCTCTCGCTGCATGCGCTCGACTTCATTACCGATGTGATCATGATCGTGATGACGGCGATCATTTTGATGAACATTGACTTTGAGCTGGCTTTGCTGACGTTGCTGCCGTTGCCCGTCATTGCCTGGATGATTCACCTGGTCCGCGAAAAGCTGCGCACGGGTTTTGAGAAGGTCGACCGTGTGTGGGGGGAAGTTACCAATATTCTTACGGACACCATTCCGGGCATTCGTGTTGTGAAAGCCTTTGCACAAGAGCGTAGAGAGTCTGACCGCTTTTTGAAGGCCAACACCCGCAACCTCGAAGTGAACGACCGAATCAACAAAACTTGGTCGCTGTTCGCACCCACGGTCAGTCTGCTGACTGAACTGGGTATTTTGGTGATTTGGGCTTCCGGCATCTGGATGATCATGAACAATGACATCACGGTGGGTGTACTCACCGCCTTTTTGGCTTACATCGGCCGTTTTTACACCCGGCTTGATTCGATGAGCCGGATCGTGTCTGTCACCCAAAAAGCAGCCGCTGGTTCCAAGCGTATTTTCGATATTCTGGATTACAAGTCTTCGGTACCCGAAGCTGAAAACCCGGTAAAAATTGATCAGTTGAAGGGCGAGCTTGAATTGCGGAATGTGTCATTCCGCTATGGAAGCCGGCAGGTGCTCGATGGTGTGAACCTGAAAGTGAAGCAGGGCGAAATGGTTGGGTTGGTGGGCCACAGTGGTTCCGGCAAGTCAACTTTGGTGAATCTGCTGTGCCGTTTTTACGATGTGAGTGATGGTGAAGTGCTGGCCGACGGAATTGATATTCGTCATATTGAAATGGCCAGCTACCGCAGAAATATTGGCCTGGTGTTGCAAGAACCTTATTTGTTTTTTGGCACCATCGCCGAGAATATTGCCTATGGGCGTCCCGACGCTACCCGTGAAGAAATTATTTCTGCAGCGCGGCTTGCACATGCGCATGAATTCATTCTGCGCTTGCAGCACGGTTACGATTCACTGGTGGGTGAGCGTGGTCAAAGTTTGTCGGGTGGCGAGCGCCAGCGTATTTCGATTGCGCGTGCCTTGTTGATCGATCCTAAAATTCTCATTCTTGACGAGGCCACCAGCTCGGTCGATTCGCAAACCGAGAAGGAAATTCAAAAGGCCTTGGACAACTTGGTGCAGGGAAGAACCACCATTGCGATTGCACACCGGCTCTCTACCTTGCGCAAGGCCGATCGCATTGTGGTGATGGACCGCGGCAGGGTGGTTGAAGAAGGGCCTCACGACGAATTGCTGGCGGCGAAATCGCACTTCTGGCATTTGCACCAGGCCCAGGAAAAACTGAAGCAGGAGCAAGCCCAATATGACTGACTGGCGATTGCGTGAATCAACACAGGGCAAGCTGGCCTTGTACAAAGGCAGTGAATTGGTGGCCGACCGGGTGATGCCAGTGTTGGCGTTTCCTTTTTCAGCCCCAGATGAAAGCATTTCAATTGTGGATGAATACAGCAAAGAATTGGCTTGGCTGGATCGCCTCGATCAATTGGACGCAGGCTCACAGGCTGTGGTGAAAGATTACCTGGCTGTTCGCGAATTCAGGCCCACTGTGCTTCGAATTACTTCGGTGTCCACGTACTCCACACCAAGCATTTGGACCCTGGAAACGGACAAAGGGTCTTGCAAGTTCGAGTTGCCCACGGATGAAAGCATTCGGCGTCTGGGGGGTAGCCGTTTGGTGTTGACCCATGCCAATGGCATGCAGTTCATCATCGAAGACCTGCTTGCGCTGGACGCCCGAAGCCGCCAAATTCTTGCCCGCTTCATGGCTTAAAAAAAACACCTGTGAGCAATCGCTGACAGGTGTTTGAAGTGTCCTTGTACTACGGACAGGGGAGAGAGACAAAAAACAAGCTACTGCTTGGTACAACGGCACTACAATTCAATTCTTTAAGCGGTTTCCAGCATGCTTTCTTCATTGAAGAAGCGGGTTGCTGCGTCCTGCTTGGTTTTCCCGGCGCGGGAGGGCATATTGCACAAGCCGCATTCATAGTCATTCACCAGGTCGTAGGTGTGCACCACAAAGTTGCCATGGCAAGTTTTGCAGGCTGTGGTGGTCAACATTCCGGCGTCAAAAAATTTCACCAAGCGCCATGCGCGGGTCAGTGACAACACTTCAGGCAGGCCCAAGACGTTGATTTGTTCGCGATACAGTTTGTAGGCCTTGACCAGGCATTCGCCGTCTTCAAGGTCGGTGTGCTTGATGCAAGTGGAGTAAAAGTTCATGAACAGCGAGCAATGAATATTGGGCTGCCAAGTCATAAACCAATCGGTGGAGAAGGGCAACATGCCCTTGGGTGGCGATTTCTGCTTGATTTCCTTGTACAGGCGAATCAGGCGCTCACGTGACAATTGGGTTTCGCTCTCCAGTACTTGCAGTCGAGCGTCTAGCTTGATCAAGTCAGAAGCAAGTTTGATTTGAACGGCCTCGGCCATCAAGGATTTAATCTTGGACATGTTTGCTCTCCAGCGCACCCGCAGGTGCATGAACCACGGTTATTTTTAAGTGCGCTTAAGCTGAAATTTGGGCGCTGCGGCCGGCCATCAAGATGGCGGCGTGCATGCCTGAAATGGCGCGCTCTTTTCCGTGGTCACAAAGGAGTTTCCACACGGCAGGGTCTTCGAATCGAATGCTGCACATTGGCACATCGTTTGCTGCAATGCGCAAAACCTGTGCGGTGGTCAGTTGATCCAGCAGGTCTGCTGTGTTTTCATCAATACCCAGGCGAATGATGGCCTCGGCTTTGTCTTCATTGATGAGTTGTTTGGCCAGAAGCAGGTAAGATAAATTGGCTTCGCGAATTTGTTCCAGTAGTTCATTTGCTTTCATTTTGAACATCCTCCTATTCAAATCAAGCAATCTTTTTCAGAAGGTTTCGACGCTTCCCACAGACATCGATCCCAGTGAATGTATTGTTGATGAACCGCGAAAAAAACTAAGCCATCCAATTGCTGTAAGCGAGATCAGCGAGCAGCCATTGTGTATGTAAGAAGAAACCAGACAACGAGACAGGTGAAACAACAATGAGCAACGCGTTTATGAACTGGCTGTGCCGCAAACTGATCGATTCCAAATGCAAACAAATGGGTCTGATCAAAAGCAGCGTCAACACCGTAGACGGGCGCACCGTGTATTTCAAAGGTGGGCAAGGGCCCGACATGGTTTTGATACACGGCTTTGGTGCCAACAAGGAGAATTGGCTGGCACTGGCCCCGCGCCTGATGCGCCATTACACCGTATGGATTCCCGACCTGATCGGTTTTGGTGAATCAGACCGACCCAGCAATGCCCGTTTTAATATTGCGGAGCAGGCCGATCGGGTTGTGCGTTGGCTGGATGCTGTGGGTGTCAAGAATTTCCACGCGATGGGTAACTCCATGGGAGGCTATTTGGCAGGTGCCTTGGCCGCGAATTTTGAGAACCGGGTTCTTAGCGCTTGTTTGCTAAATCCCGCGGGAGTGAAAGGCTCCGAGCACACCACCGTTGGGCGCGCCTTTGCCGATGAAGGAAAAATCATCCTTGCCCCCACCAATTTCGAAGAATATGAAAGGGTGGTTAATCTTTGTTTCAACGGCAAAGCGCCGCCTATGCCTGGTTTCATGCGCAAATATTTCGGCCGCATGTCGATCAAGAACAAGGCTTTGCTGGATCGGGTTTTCATGGAATTCGTGAACCCGGATGCCAATGTCAGTTTGAATGAAATGGTGGAAAAAACCTCAGTGCCTTTGATGGTGGTGTGGGGTGATTTAGACCAGTTGGTGCACCCCAGCGGGCTGGCCGTGCTGAAACAGGCCAAACCCGCGATTGTCGATTTAATGCTTGAAAACACAGGCCACTGCCCCATGGTGGACAGGGCTTCACTGGTTTACAAGGCGCATCTGGAATTCATGCCCGCATCTTGAAAGGTTGAGCTTGTTCAATTTCCAGGGCAAGCTCGATCAGCCTGAATTCATGTCCCATGGCTGCGGCAAAGTGAACCCCCACTGGAATACCTTCAGCGGTGTGGTGCATGGGCAGGCTGATGGCTGGTGCGCCCGCCACGTTTTGAGCGGCGGTGAATGATGCAAAGTTAACCAGTCTTTCCCGCGCCTGCTCAAAAGGCAGGTCGAGTGCCAGGTAACCCAAAGGCGGCGCTGGCTGCCCCAGGGTGGGGCTAAGCAGCACATCCAGGTCCGCAAAGGCTGTAGCATATTGCGCTTCAAACTGGTGAAGCCTGCGCAAAGCGAATGGAAACTTCAACAGATTGCGGGTGAAGTGTTTGGCCAAACCGAGGGTAAGTGGCTCGAGTTTTCCTGTATCCATGTGCCGGTCAACGGCCAGCTTGCCCAAGTGTGAAATGGAGGCGGCCAGCATGCCCCAGTACAGCAAAAAATCATCCGCAAACTGGGCGCTGATCGGAACTTGTATTTCCTGCACTTCATGGCCCAGCTCTTCGCACAAGGCGGCGGCCTTGTGCACAGCCTCCACGCAGGCGGAGTCTGTTTCATGACCAGAAATTTTCTGCGTGAACATGCCGATTTTCAGGCGTTTGCGCCCTGGGGCTGTAATGTGGCCCAGTGGTGGCAATGTCGGGTTCTTGTAATGCTCTTCAGCCAAAGCGAAAAACGCTGCAGTGTCCCGTACGCTACGCGACACAATCCCGTCGCTCACAATATTGATAGGCAAACTTTTTGCCATTTCATTCATGGCCAGCCGGCCTCGGCTTGGTTTTAATCCCACCAGCCCACAGCAGGCGGCTGGAATACGAATGGAGCCGCCACCGTCGTTTGCATGGGCAATTGGAACCACACCCGCGGCCACCAGGGCCGCGGAACCGCCCGATGAACCACCCGTGCTGTGTCCAGTGTTCCAGGGGTTGTGGGCTGCTTCTGACTTGCTGTATTCCGTGGTGGCAGTCAGCCCGAATTCGGGCAGTTTGGTCTTGCCCAGCAACACCACACCGGTGTCAATAATTTGTTGTGCCACGGCGCTTGTATGCTTTTTGGGGGTATCGGGCATGGCAGCAGAGCCGTGCCGAGTGGGCAAACCCTGCAAATCCAGGTTGTCTTTCAAAAATCCCGGTATACCCTGAAACGCCCTGAAATTGCCCAATTCGTCGTAATAACGGGCTTGAGCCAATGCGGTTTCTTCTTGCAGGCACACCGTGGCGTGTAGCGCAGGGTTCACCAATTCAAGCCTTTGGTAGGCTGCTTGTACCAGCGCGCTGGCACTGGTTTCTCCGCGTTGAAGTTGCCCCGCCAGGGCCACTGCGTCGTGATGACCCAAGGCATCGGCACGGTTAAACGCGTGCACTTTTGTAGGCTTAATTGTCATGGTTGCTGGTCATTGTTGTGGGTATAAGGTTGGCTGTCTCTGGCTTCAGTCTAAAATGAAAAATCTGCTGAATTCATCGCTTTTACCTTACATGGTCCAAAAAAATAAATCACAGCCTTGTCCTTGTGGCAAAGGCGATTATCAAGTCTGCTGCCAACCGTTTCATTTTCATCCTGAGTCGGTACCCACAGCCGAGGCGCTCATGCGTTCTCGCTACAGTGCTTACGCCCTGGGTTTAAGTGATTACGTGTTGTTGACCTGGCATGCCAGCACACGGCCCAAGCAGCTGGATTTAAGCGATGAGCTTGCACAAGGCAAATGGTTGGGTTTGAGTGTGAAAGGGCACTTGCCACAGGGTGACAAGGCTGAAGTGGAGTTTGTGGCGCGTTACAAGCCCAGCAATGGGCCTGCCAGTCGTCTTCATGAACGCAGCCGTTTTGTACAGGAAAACGGGCAGTGGTTCTATGTGGATGGCGATTTGTTTTCGACCTGAAAAAATTTTAATGAAAACGCTTGAAATTTTCCGGGCGGCTCATAAATCAGACTTGTGGGAAATGTCTCCAAGAGAGTTTCCGCACATTTTGAACAACTGATTTTTTGCTTCTCAGGAGAATGAATCATGGCAACAATCGACCTTACCCCTTTGTACCGCAGCACCATTGGATTTGACCGCATGGCCAGTATTCTGGATGCAGCAATGCGTGCGGACACCTCAACCGGTTATCCCCCCTACAACATTGAGGCACTTGAAGAAAACCGTTACCAAATCAGCTTAGCAGTGGCGGGTTTTGATGAAAAAGAGCTCGAGTTGGAAGTAGAGCGTGGTGTGCTCACCGTGCGTGGCCGCAAAACCGACGAAGAGGGTAAACAGTACCTGCACAAAGGCATTGCATTTCGCAGTTTCGAGCGCAAATTCAACCTTGCAGACTATGTGCAAGTGGAAGGAGCCAACCTGAAAAATGGTTTGTTGGTGGTTGAGTTGCGCAAGGTCATTCCCGAGCAAATGAAAGCACGCCGAATTCCGATTGGTGAGGCGGGTCTTCGAACCATTGAGGCAAGCGATGCAAACCAGACCAACCTGGCCAACCAGGACAAGCAAGCCGCAGCGTGAATCATCTAAGCTAATTCGCGTATTGCAAAAAAAGCAGCCGCTGGCTGCTTTTTTTGTGTTTAAACTCAAAGTCTGTTGTTCCAACTTTTGGTGCTTCCATGCCCAAGGCTTACCTTCTTTCCGATCGCGCTATCCAGATAGACTGGGCCGCCAGTGTTTACCCAACCGAGCTGGCGCTGTTTCGCGAGGAATTGATCCAGTCTTTTGAAACCCAGGACTGGCCTGTCTGTCAGTGTGTTCAGACGGATCAGTCAATTACTGTTTTGTTTGAAAATTCAATAGTTGTAACAGGGCGGTGCGAGGCCTTGCTTGATCAACTTGACCGCACACTGACCAAACTCGGGAAGGTTAGGATGGATGCCAACAAACCGGGCTGCCATCATCACATTGTTGTGCATTACGGTGGCGTGGCCGGGCAAGATCTCGACTGGTTGGCCGGGCAAACTGGGCTAAGCCCGACTGAAGTAATTGACTTGCACAGCAGCATTATTTATACCGTTCAGTTTTTGGGCTTTTTACCCGGCTTCGCCTACCTTACAGGTTTACCCAAACAGCTTCAGTTCCCGCGCCGGGAAACGCCGCGCCCGCGTGTACCAGCTGGTACATTGGCGATTGCCGCTCATTACTGCGCGGTGTACCCCTGGGAAAGTCCCGGTGGATGGCATTTGATGGGGCACGTCGAGCAGGTCCTTTTTGATCCTGAACGTACAGATCAGGAAGGGCATTCACTGTTCAAGGCTGGTGACACAGTTCAATTCATTCGGGCTGATCATGCTTAAAGTAGTCAGAGCTCAAGGGCAGGGTATTGTCAGCGACCTCGGGCGTTGGGGATACCAGCATGAGGGTGTGCCCATCGGTGGAGTGCTGGATCCCTTCTCGTTCGGTTTGGGTAACCTGGCTTTGGGTAACGCTGTCAATTCAGCGTGTCTTGAGCTTATGGGCCAATTCGATTTTGTATGCGCCAAGCCATGCCAGGTATTGTTTGCAAACCGCGGCGCCCAGGCTTTATTGAACAACAAATCGGTGTTGTGCGGTCAAGTTTTAACATTGCAGGAGGGTGATGTACTGCGCACCAAACCACCTCATTTGGGCTTCTGGAATATGTTGTGCGTGCAAGGTGGTGTGGATCTGCCTGAAATTATGGATTCCCGCAGCACTTGTCTTGCCGCCGGCTTCGGCGGTTTGCAAGGCAGGGCCTTGCAAGTCGGGGATGAACTTCATTTTACCCAGCAGTTTGCTCCCAGCATACGAACTGGTGTTCGTTTGGCCATGCCGCTTGCTCGCTCCGGGCATTTTGTTCCCCTGGTGCTTCATTTTTTGCCTGGTCCGGAATTTTTTGAACTCAGCGAGAATTCGCAACACCTGTTTACACGCCAACATTTTAGCCTGGGTACTCAAAGCAGCAGAATGGGCTATCGGCTTGAGGCTTCAGAGTCACCTTTATCGCTGAAACAAGCGTTGTCCTTGCGCTCTCATGCCGTTCACCCGGGGCTGGTGCAGCTGCCCCCCAGTGGGCAACTGGTGGTGCTGCTGTGCGAGGCTCAGGTCACCGGCGGCTACCCCCGTCTGGGCAGTGTGTTGTCTTGCGACCTCTGGAAATTGTCGCAACTTGGTGCCGGGGAAAGCGTAAGCTGGGTACTGGTGGATCAACAGCAGGCAAGGCGCTTGCACGCAAAGCATGAACATGAATACAAACGCTACCAACACGCCATTGAATGCAACAAGGCAAGCGGTGATGTGGATTAATGCTGATTTGGGCGAAGGTTGTGCCCACGACGAAGCCTTGTTCAAGATTATCGACTGGGCCAATATTGCCTGTGGCGGGCATGCTGGTGATGAACACAGTATTCGCCTGGCCTGCAAGTTGGCGCTCGACCACGGCGTACAGGTGGGCGCCCATCCCAGTTACCCGGACCGGGCAGGGTTCGGGCGTCGAAAGCCCGAGGGTTCAGCTACGCAGTTGCTGAGTGAATTGAAACAGCAAATGGAGTTCTTTGAAAACATCGCCGCGAAACTGGGGTGTACCTCTGGGCATTTCAAACCCCATGGGCAGTTGTACAACGATGCTGCTTTCCAGACCGCTGAAGCTGAGCTTCTAATCGATTTGGCCCAGGCTTTTCCACACCTCAAGCTACTGGCTTTGGCTGGAAGTCCGTTGGTGGCGTGGGCTCGCTCAGCTGGCATCGAGGTGGTTGAGGAAGCTTTCCCGGATCGAGTTTACCTAAGCACAGGCGCTTTGGCACCACGAAGCCAGCCCGGTGCTGTACTTCACGACCCAATTCAGGTCAAGACACAGGCTGAATTGATTGTTCGAGGCGGGCCGTTGCAGTGCCTGGATGGTTCAAGCCTCGTGATTATTGCTCAAACACTGTGTGTGCACGGCGACAATGCTCAGGCTTTGGACAATGCAAAAGCCGTTCGTGCGGCTCTCAATGAACATGATCAAGACACATTCAGCGGTGCAAGTTGATTAACTGCCAGTGTTGATCTCAGGGGTGGGCAGGGTGATGTGATCCGGCACACCGGCGACGGGCACAAAACGCACATTCAATGGAGCAAGGCCGTGTTTGGCGCGCGCCTGGTTACAACGCGGGTTTAATTCGCCTTTGGCATCAAATACATCGTATTCGCGGCATGGTGAGGGCCGGTTCTCGTAAATGGTACAGCTGACCGACTCACCAATATTGCCTGCCAGCGCAATGCAACGGGGTTTGCTTTGTGAGCTGCCTTTCATGCAGCTTCGGTACAGATTCATCTGCTCGGTCAATTCAACCGGCACCACGCCGCCTTCGGCTGCGGTGGTTTCCCCCCAATAAAAACTGATCCTGAACGTGGAGCAGCACACGCCGCAGCTTTGGCAAAGCGCTTCAACGCCGGCGCCATCAACAATGATTGTGGTGGGATTTGACTGCAATTTAACCTCGGGAAAAAACAGCCATGGGGAGAGTTGCGCGAATATATTCCTGCCCCAGGCGCAAAGCAAGCACTATTTTCAAGTGACGTGGCTTGGAAGAAACAAGCTTTTTGTAAGGTGCTGAGGCTACAATAGGGAAAACCATTATAAAAACCATTTAGCCCAGCAAATGGAGAGACTGTGAATCGACCGAATGCCGCTTCTGTGGCCGATTCGGGGGCTGCTGCCCCTGATTCAGCCCAAACCAGTACCAGCCCCAGCGGGCAAATGCTGGACTACATCAAACAAAGGCTGGTCAAGCACGCACCGTTCAGTGAAATTCCCCTTCGCGATCTGGACTGTCTGCTTGAGGGCTGCGCTGAAACCTACTTTGCACCCAACGAAGTGATTGTGCGGCCCGAGGACGGCCCGCCCCAGTTTCTTTACTATGTCGAGAAAGGCTCTACTGTGGGTCGCAAGGGTTTGGCGGATTTGTCCTCCACAGGGTTTCAATACGAGGCTGGTGAAATGTTCCCGGTCAATGCTTTTCTGGCCAAAAGGGCAGTGACCGCGACGTACAGCGCCCGCGAAGACACCTTCTGTTTGATGTTTACTTTTGACGGTGTGCAAGCCCTGGCGCGTAAAAGCCCGGTGTTCTCCGATTATTTAACCCGGCGCACCATGCAGTTTCTCGACCTGTCCCGAAAGGCGATTCAGGTGGCTTACTCCTCGCAAACACTGGCTGAGCAAACGCTGGAAAAGCCTTTGCGCGATGTGTGCCGTCACGAGCCTTTTTCCTGTGCCCCCAGCACCCCCTTGAAACAGGTATTGGAGGTGATGCACGAGCACCGGATTGGCTCCATGATTGTGGTGAATGAGGCCATGGTTGTTGAAGGCATTTTGACCCGCCAGGATGTGCTGTCCCGCGTGGCCATGGCCCAAAAACCGCTGACCTCACAAATTGCTGAGGTGATGAACACACCCGTTCATACGCTGGACGAAAGTTGTACCGCCCAAGATGCTGCCCTGTTGATGTCCAGGTTTGGCATTCGCCATGTGCCCGTGACGCGCAACGGCAAACTGAGCGGAATAGTGTCTGAGCGGGATATTTTTGCCATGCAGCGTTTGTCGTTGAAACAAATCAGCAGCAACATTCGTTCAGCGCAAGATGCAGATATGTTGCGTGCCTGCGCCAACGACATTCGCAGTTTTGCCAAGAACCTGTTGGGTCAGGGCATTGCAGCCAAGCAGCTCACTGAATTGATCAGCCATCTGAACGACGTGCTCACCGAGCGTATTCTGGAAGTGGTGGGCAACCGGATGGGCATTGATGCCAACAGCTACTGCTGGCTTAGTTTCGGCTCGGAAGGTCGTTCTGAACAAACCATTGCCACCGATCAGGATAACGGCCTGTTGTTCATCAGCGATCAGCCAGAAGTGGACAGACCTCGCTGGCTGGCCTTCGGCAAAGAAGTGAATCAAACCCTGGATCAGTGCGGCTACCCCTTGTGCAAAGGCAATATCATGGCCAGTAACCCTGAGTGCTGCATGACAGCGGGTGAATGGTTGAACAAGTTTGCGCGATGGATCGATGTGGCCACGCCTGAAAACCTGCTGCGTGTGAACATATTTTTTGATCTCCGTGCCTTGGCGGGCAACAAGGAGCTGGCGCAGCCGCTTCGGGATTACATTGTGACCCGTGCCAAAGAGTCCACCATATTCCTGCGCCTTCTGGCTGAAAACATCATGCGGTTTCGCCCACCCCTAAATTGGCACGGCAGCATAGACACCACTGAGATCGATGACATTCGCACTCTGGATTTGAAAAAGCAGGGTACCGCCGTATTTGTCGATGCGGCACGTTTTTTCTCACTGGTATTTGGGATTGATGAAGTGAATACTCGTCGTCGCTTCGAGGCCGTGGCTAAGCGGCTGAGTGTCGAAGAGCAACGCCGCGATGCTTGGGTGAGCGCCTTTGAGTTTTTGCAAATGATGCGCTTGCGCATTCAACTGGACGAAGGCGTGGCTGTGCCCGATCTTCCCGACCAGCCCAATGTGGTGAACTACGATGTACTCGACAACATTGATCGCCGCATTCTGAAAGAATGTTTCCGGGTAGGGCGCCGCTTGCAGCAGCGGATCGAAATGGAGCACATGCGTTGAGCACCACTTTGCAGGGTCAGCTGCTGCCTACTCAAGGCTGGGCTAGTTATATCAAGAATCGCTTGGTTAAAACGCTCGATTTTTCAAGCCCAAACCCTGACCGCTGGGTGGTGCTTGATGTGGAGTCATCGGGTCTTAATCCGAAGAAAGACCGGCTTATTTCAATTGCTGCCACCGCGATTGTATTTGATGCACAACGGCGTCCACGAATTTCGCTCACTGATACGTTTGAAGTCGTCATCAAACAACCCCCCGAAATTGTCGACATGATCGAGTTTGAGGCCATCGACAAGAACAATATTTTGATTCACGGGATTGGTATCGGTGCACAGCAAAAAGGAGTCAAAGCCGAAGTGGCTTTGTCTGAATTCCTGCGCTATGTGGGCCATTCCCCCTTGATTGCCTTTCACAGCTGGTTTGATGAAATCCTGATCAACAAAGCACTGCGCAAGGTGCTTGGCCGCACAACCCACAGGCATTGGCTGGATTTGGAACATTTGGCGGCTGTACTGCACAAGGAAAACCACCAGCTTCCGCTGGATGTGTGGATGCAGCGTTATGGCATTGAATGTGAACAACGCCACCAGGCCGCAGCTGATGTGTTGGCCACTGCGCAATTGCTGATGAAGTTGTGGCCCATGTTACAAAAACGAAAAGCCGCCGACTGGAAAGGCGTTAAAACAATTGCGGGCGGCTTAAAAACCCTGCCAGGTCGGAATTTGCCAACCTAGTTGTAAAACCGAGGCCCTGTTTTGCGTTATTCTGCCGGGCTGAACCTTCGTTTTGACTTCGGCTTTTTCCATGCATGATTTTTCCGCTTACAACCTGATTATTGACGCACGCTCGCCCCGCGAGTACGGGGAGGACCACATTCCCGGTGCCGTCAATATGCCGGTGGTCAACAACGATGAATATGCAGAGGTGGGCACACTTCACCGAACCGACAAAATGGGTGCGTACAGCATCGGTGTGCGCTACTCGCTGGCCAACATTGCGCGTCACCTTCGCGAAGATTTACCCAAATATCCCAAAAACGCCAAGGTGCTGGTGTACTGCTTCCGGGGTGGCAAGCGCAGCAAGTTGTGGGTTGATGCGCTTGAAACCATTGGTTACGACGTCCAGAAATTGCCGGGAGGCTGGAAAGCCTACCGCCGCTGGGTGAATGACCAGCTTGAAGTAGCGCCCACGAAATTCAATTACCACGTGCTTAGCGGCCCCACAGGTTGCGGCAAAACCCGCCTGCTGTATGCCCTGCGTGAGGCGGGTTGCCAGGTGGTTGATCTTGAAGCAATTGCCCGCCACAGGGGTTCAATCATTGGTGCGCTGCCGGGTACCCCACAGCCGTCCCAGAAGTATTTTGACACCTTGTTGCTGCAGGAACTCGCGCAATGCGATCCAGCTCGACCCCTGTTTGTAGAAGCGGAAAGCAAGAAAATCGGCAATGTTCAGCTACCCACGTCCATGCTCGATTCCATGCGCAAAAGCAAAACCATTCGCGTGCACGCCGACATGCAGCAGCGGGTTGAGTTGTGGCGGCAGGATTACAAACACTTTGAAGAAGATCCGGAAGGCATGCTCGAACGACTGCGTTTTATTCGCAGCCTTGTCGGTGGCGCTGAATTTGAAGTATGGGAACAGTTGGCTGCAGCCCGCCGAATGCCCGAGCTGTTTGAACGTTTGATGACCCACCATTACGACCCGGCTTACCGACGCTCCATTTTGCGCGAGTACCCGAATATTGATGAATCACCTTTGATTGAACTGAATGATTTATCTCCGGCAGGCTTACTGCAAGTGGCGAAAAAAATTCGGGAACAATACGAACCCTGATTAAACCACCAGCAAGGTCAGCTTGCTTCGAATGCCTTCGGGTATCGGTGTGGGGGTGTTGCTGGCCTTGTTCACAAACACATGAATGAAATAGCCTTCTGCACACAATTCGCCCGCAGCATTGAACAAGCCCAGTTCATATCGCACTGAACTATTGCCCAGTTTGCCCACGCGCAGGCCCGCGGTAACCGGTTCCGGGTAGGCCAGTGGTTTCAGGTACTTGCACTGGCTTTCCACCACAAAACCCACCACCTCGCCGTTGTGAATATCGAGTCCGCCTTCTTCGATCAGGTAGCGGTTCACCACGCTGTCGAAGTAACTGTAATACACCACATTGTTCACATGACCGTAAATGTCGTTGTCGTGCCAACGGGTTTGAACGGTTTGATGCAGGGGGTAGTTGGCCAGTGTAGTCATGATTTGAAATGGATTGTTTTAGTACGCTGCTTGGTAAATCGCCAATGCTTCAGCTTCGCTCACATCGCGTGGGTTGTTGCTCAGCAGGCGGGTTTGAAGCATGGCAGCGCTGGCCATCAAGGGCAAATCTTTCTCGCCAATACCCACTTCACGCAAGCCAACCGGCAAACCGGTAGAAGGCGACAAAGTGGCAGTGTAATCAATGAAGGCCTGTGCCAATTGAGACGCATTGTCACCGTGGTGGCCCAGCTTCAATACCTGGGCCAGTTCTGCATATTGCTGTTCTGCTGCAGGCAGGTTAAACCGCAATACATGGGGCAACACCAGTGAATTGCTCAAACCATGCGGCACGTGAAAAATGCCACCTATTGGATAGGCCAGGGCATGCACAGCACCCACTGGTGCGTTGGCAAAAGCCTGGCCAGCCATGCAAGAGCCCAACATCATCGCCTGGCGCGCTTCGCGGTTTGCCGGTTCTTTGCACACGGTGTGCAAGTTGGCGGCCAGTAGCCTTAGTGCTTCGCAGGCCAAAAAATCCGCATACGCATTTTTCAGCCGTTTGCTGGTGTAGGCCTCTATGGCGTGCACCATGGCATCAATACCAGTGGCTGCTGTTACATGCTGGGGCAGGCTGAGTGTCCAGTCGGCATCCAGAATGGCCAGGTCGCCATACAACACTGGCGACACCACACCCATTTTTGTGTCCACACCGGTGGTCACAATGGAAATGGGGGTTACTTCACTGCCTGTGCCCGCGGTGGTGGGAACCAGCACCAATGGCAGCCTGTCGCTGCTCACATTGCCCACGCCGTACATGGTTTTCAGTTCTTGTTTACCGCGTGCCAACACGGCAATCAGTTTGGCCACATCGAGTGTTGAGCCGCCACCGATGGCCACTACCACATCGGCTTTGAAATCCACGGCCAGTGCGGTTACCCGGTGCACCAAGGCCTCGGGCGGGTCTGGTTCTACATCGTTGCAAATGTGCACGGCATGGCCAGCCGAAGTCAGGTTTTCACAAATGGTTTTGAAGGTTTGAGTGCCCGCAATAAAGGGGTCAACCAGCATGAACACTCTTGCCGTTTGCAGCCCGTGTTGGGTCAGCAAAGGGACCAACATGTCAGCCATTCGAAGCGAACTGCCCGATTCGCAAACTATCCGGTTCACTGTTCTGAATTCAAATGGCGCCATGTGCTTGTCTCCCTGCTGTTTTTCTCTAGTTTAGCCTTTGCGCTTTGGGGTCCAGGCCCAAATGGCGCGAACAAAGATAGGTTCTTTGCTTTCGCCGTCAGTAATGGTCACAGCAACATCCACTTCACCCCGTTCTTCGGTTTGCATCATGGTGATTTGTTCTTGTGTCAGCATGGCTTCGGCTTTCATGTCGCCAGCTGCGCGTTTGCGGTAATCCACTTCCATGCGCTTGATCACCGGTATGGCGTTGGCGGGTACATTCAAACCCACCAATGCGCCAGTGGCTGATTCAGCAATCATGATCATGGCCACAGCATGCACGGTGCCAATGTGGTTTTGCACAGTGGGCCGGTTTTTGATCACCACAATTGAATGATTGGGCTCAATCCACTCGAATTTCAAACCACTGGTTTTGAAGTATTTCACCGCACGGCCAAACAGCAGGGTAAAGGCACGGGTTTTCAAAGGTGTGGGCAGTTTGTCTACTTGCGCGTACACCTTTTGCAGCATCGATTTTTCGGTCATTTTTTGTTCTGCCTTTACAGGGTTACAGCCAGGCGAGTGGCTTGGTTAATTGCGCGTTTGGCGTCCAGTTCCGCAGCCACGGATGAACCACCCACCAAATGCACGGGCACGCCCAGTGCTTCAATCGGTTCAACCAGTTCACGCAAGGGATCTTGGCCAGCGCACACAATAATGTTGTCCACTTCCAGAATTTGCGGGCCGTGCGCGCTCATCACATGCAAACCACGGTCATCAATCTTCAAATATTCAACGCCTTGCATGAAGTGAACACGGCGGCTTTTCAAACTGGCCTTGTGCACCCAGCCTGATGTTTTACCCAAGCGCTTGCCCAAGGGTTCGTCTTTGCGCTGGCACAACCACACCTCACGCGCAGGCTTGGGTGGCTCGGCTTGTACGCCATCAATGCCGCCTGCATTGTTCGGGTCAAAAGTAATGCCCCATTCTTTTTTCCAGCTCTCCAGGTCGAGCGTGGGGGAAGGGTGGGCAAAGTCATGTGTCAAATATTCCGACACATCAAAACCAATACCGCCAGCGCCAATCACAGCCACTTTTCGCCCCACTTCTTTCTTGTGCAGCAGTACATCGATATAGCTCATCACCTTGGGGTGATCAATGCCTTCGATACCAGGCGTACGTGGTTTGATGCCTGTGGCGAGAATTACTTCTTCAAATTTTTCTTTGGACACCAGCGCGGCATCCACCACGGTGTTCAGGCGCACATCCACTTTCTTCAATTCCAGTTGGCGTTTGAAGTAGCTGATGGTTTCATGAAACTCTTCCTTGCCCGGAATCTGTTTGGCCATATTGAACTGGCCGCCAATTTCACTGGCCTTGTCGAACAGCGTTACATGGTGACCACGGCGTGCCAGTTCAGTGGCGGCTGCCAGGCCTGCGGGGCCTGCGCCCACCACTGCAATTTTCTTTTTGCGCTCCAGGGGTTTGTCCACAATTTCAAGTTCATGGCAGGCGCGCGGGTTCACCAGGCAAGAAGCACGCTTCAAGCTGAACGTGTGGTCCAGGCAAGCCTGGTTACAGGCAATGCACACATTGATTTCATCAGCGCGGCCTTCTTTGGCCTTGATTGCAAATTCCGGATCTGCCAACAAGGGGCGAGCCATCGACACCATGTCGCAAGCACCATCGGCCAGCAATTGCTCGGCCACATCGGGTTTGTTGATCCGGTTCGATGCAATCACAGGAATCTTGATTTCCTTGCGCAAGCGGGCAGTCAGTTCAGCAAAGGCTGCACGGGGCACGGAGGTCACAATGGTAGGTACACGCGCTTCATGCCAACCAATGCCGGTGTTGATCATTGTGGCGCCAGCTTTCTCGATCTCTTTGGCGATGTAGCTGACTTCATCCCAGGTGTTGCCACCCTCGACCAAATCCAGCAGGGAATGGCGGTAAATGATGATGAACTTTTCACCCACGGTCTCGCGGATTCGGCGAACAATTTCAACCGACAAACGCGCACGGTTTTCAACTGAACCACCCCAGCGATCCGTGCGATGGTTGGTGCGTTTGCAAATGAACTGGTTCAGGAAGTAGCCTTCCGAGCCCATCACTTCAACACCGTCGTAACCGGCTTCCTGAGCAATTTTTGCGGATCGGGCAAATGCCGCAATAGTGCGGCGAATGCCGAAATCACCAATTTCCCGAGGCTTGAACGGGTTGATCGATGATTTCACGTTTGATGCGGACACGCTGAGCGGATGGTAGGCATAGCGGCCTGCGTGCAACAACTGCATCACGATTTTGCCGTCGTGTTTGTGCACGGCTTCGGTTACTTTCTTGTGGTGTCTGATGGCACCACTGCTGCTCAACTTGGATGCAAACGGGTATAGCCAGCCTTCCAGGTTGGGTGAAAAGCCACCCGTCACAATCAGGGCTGTGCCACCTTTTGCACGCGCCTCAAAATAGGCGGCGAATTTGTCAAATTCCTTGTACTTGTCCTCAAGGCCGGTGTGCATCGAACCCATCATGATGCGGTTGCGCAGGGTAGTGAAGCCGAGATCAAGCGGAGAATTCAAATGGGGGAATGCGTCAGACACGTTACCGTCTCCTTAAAAATCGGTAGTTTTTTGTAATGTATTTACTTATGTTACTGAAAAGTAATCTTTGTTGTTGGAGTCTGCGTTCAAAATAGCACGATCGGTCGATTTTTTGCGTGTTTTATTCGTGAAGAAATTACTGCGCCGCAATAAACAGGGGAACCTGTACCCCCACGCTTTGTCCTAAACTGGTGTTTTATCCAGCAAGCGCTTCCTTCATGCAGTCTTTTCAGTATTGGGCGCGGCAGTCTCGCCGTGCATCGTTCCGTATTTTGTTCGTGGCTTTGGTCCTGGCCGTGGCTGCCATTTCGTCTGTGGGTGTGTTCTCAGCGCGAATCGAGGCGGCCTTGGTGCGCGATGCCAGCCAGATGCTGGGCGGCGATCTGGTCATTGAATCCAAGCGGAACACCGACAATGCGCCCTGGCTTTCAATTCTTGACAAGCCGGACTACGCAAATCTCAAGAAAGCAGAAAGCGTTGTATTTCCCAGTGTCGTGCCTTCCGAGCGCGTTGATTTGCTGGTTTCATTGAAGGCGGTGAACAACACCTATCCTCTTCGAGGCCAACTCACCGTGCGCAATGCACAGGGCCAGGATGAAAAAGTGGCCAGTGGCCCGCCTCAAGGCGAGTTGTGGGTAGACCAAGGCGTACTGGGTTCGCTGGATGTGCAGCTCGGCGATTCAATACAGGTGGGCGAAATAACCCGCCCTGTGACCCGGGTTATTTTGGTCGAGCCCGACCGTGGCGGTGGCTTTGTGAACTTCGCCCCCCGCGTGATGATGAACACAGCCGACCTGGAAGAATCCAGGTTGTTGGGTTTGGGGTCTCGTGCAACCTGGCGCATTTATTTCACGGGCGCACAGCCCGTGGTGGATCAATTGATCAGTGAACTCACGCCCGTGCTCTCGCCAGTGGAAGAAATTGAAACGCTGGAAAATGGGCGCCCCGAGGTAAGCAATACTTTGGAACGTGCCAACGACTTTTTGGCCATGGCCGCCTTGATCGGCACCATGGTGGCTTGCGTGGGCATTGCACTGGTGGCGCATTTGTTTGCCAAAGAGCAAGCCAGCGAACTGGCCGTGCTGAAAAGCCTGGGCTATACACCCAAACGTTTGTTGCGCATGTGGGTAATTGGCATGGGCATGCTGACCCTGGGTGCAGGCGCGTTGGGTGTTGCCTTGGGTTGGGCCGCGCATTGGGGCCTGCTGGCCTTGCTGGCTGAACTCGTGGGTGTTGATTTGCCTTTGGCTGGTTTGCATTACCTGCCCATGGGCATGTTGTTGTCGGCGTTGTTGTTGCTGGGTTTTGCGGCGGTGCCCACCTGGTATGCACTGCGTGCGCCTGCCGTGGCTGTCATTCGGCACCAAACCTTGAAAAGCAGTCGGGGGCAACTGGTGTTGTCCGTGCTGTTTGGCGTTTTCACTGCAATCGCGGTGTGTTTGCTGATTGTGAACAATGTGGTGCTGGCCCTGTTGTTGTTTGCAGGTTTTGTGGGTACCTCACTGGTGTTCGCCCTGTTGTTCTGGGGGCTTTTAAAGGCGCTGGCTTATTTGGGCAAGGGCCGAAAAAGCGCAGGCACCCACATCGCGGTTTTTCAAAGCATGTCCAAACGTGCAAGTACTTTGGTGTTGCAGGGCGTCAGCCTGGCCCTGGGCTTGGCTGCACTGCTGATGTTGGCAGTGGTGCAGGGTGATTTGATTGACCGTTGGCAAGAAGCTGTGCCCGAAGATGCGCCCAATCGCTTTGTGTTCAACATTCAGCCTGATCAGGTTGAAGGTGTTCAACAAACCTTGAACACGGCCAGTCAAAGCCCTGTGAATTTGTACCCCATGGTGCGCGGGCGTTTAAGCGCCATTAACGACGAAATCATCACGGCCGAAACATTCACCGATGAGCGCGCGCGCAACACTGTTGAACGTGAATTGAACTTGAGCTTTGCTGACACTTTGCCCACGCACAACTCCATTGCGGCCGGCAGCTGGTTTGATGAAACACCGGTGAAGGCCGAGGTGTCTGTTGAAGATGGCGTGGCCGAGCGTTTGGGCATCGGCATGGGCGACAAGCTCACCTTCGACATCGCAGGTACGCCGCTGACCGCAGAAATCACCAGCATTCGTGAACTGCGTTGGGATTCCATGGAAGTGAATTTCTTCATGGTGTTTCCAACCGAGGTGCTGCAAAGCTTTCCGCAAACCTGGATCACCTCTGTGAGCTTGCAGAAGGACAAAGCCATTCCTGTTTCGCGAGAATTGGTGCGCGAATATCCAAACCTTACCGTGCTGGACACGGAACTGGTGATCACCCAACTGCGTAAAATTTTGGGGCAGGTGGGCCAGGCTGTTCAGTTCGTATTTTTGTTCACTGTAGCTGCCGGCGGTTTGGTGGTGGTGGCTTGTGTCATGACAGGCGCACGGGTACGCACTCGCGAGGCTGCAATTTACCGCGCCATGGGTGCATCAACAGCCCAGTTGCAACGCGCGGCATGGCTTGAGCTTTCCGTGTTGGGCGCCCTGGCGGGCCTGGTGGCAGCCATTGCTGCGCAAGGCTTGGGTTGGGGCGTTGCACATTTTGTGTTCGAGTTTGAATACTTCCTGTCGCCTTTGCACATTGTCGCGGGTGTAGTTGCCGGTGCAGTGGTGTCGGTGCTGTTTGGTGCCTGGTCGGTCAACAAGGTGTGCCGTGCGCCTGTAATGCAAACCTTAAGGCAAGCCACTGCTTAAATCTGTTTCATGCCGGTACAATGTGGATTACGAATTTTCAGTAATCCACACACCGGCATTTTCATGAGCAACAACGATTCAATCAGTAGCGATAGCGCCCAACCCAAACCACCGATTGTTTACTTTGGCAGCACGCCCGAGGAGCAACAGGTGGGCGTGCGCAAGCTGGTCGATCTGTTCTACGACGAGATGGATCAAAACCCCAGTTTTGAGCGAATTCGCAAATTACACCCGGTGCACCTCGATCATTCACGCGAAAAGTTTTACCTGTTTTTGTCGGGTTGGTTGGGTGGCCCCGACTTGTACTCACCTCAATTTGGCCATCCGCGTTTGCGCATGCGCCACATGCCATTTCCCATCTCCAGTGAAGACCGCGACCAATGGCTGCTATGCATGGTGAACGCCCTGCGCTCAATGCAACTGCCCGAGAAAGTGATCGAAGGGCTGATGCTTTCATTTTTCCGCACTGCAGACTGGATGCGCAACAAACCCGATCCCGAAGGCAGTGCCAAGGGCTTGAACACCATTTCGATCAAGGGCGAATAAGTTGATGGATGTGCAATTGATGTGGGCTGTGGTGGGTTTGCTGGTGCTGGTGTTGATTGGTTTGGTGCTGGTCTACCGGAAAATGACGGTCGACAACTCCGCAGAATTGGCGCAGTTTCAGCAGCAGGTTCTTGCAAATCTGGATGAGGTCATGGATACCCAGGCGCAGCAGCGTTTTGCATCTGAAGAATTGGGCAAGCAACTTCGCCTGCTCAACCAGGACATCGAAGCGCGCCAAAGCAAACAATCTGAATTGTTGACGCAAACTTTTGCGCAAGCCCGCACAGAAAGCCAACAGGCTGCCCATGGTTTGCAGCAGGTTATCGTGGGGCAATTTACCCAAGGCAACCAGCTGCAATCTGAAAAGCTGAACCAGTTTTCTGAAACCCTGCATCGCACCAATACGCTGATTCAAGATCAGCTCACGCAAATTCGTTTGTCAGTTGAACAGAAGCTGAAGGACATGCAGGAAGACAACGCCAGCAAGCTGGAGTTGATGCGTAAAACCGTGGATGAAAAACTTCACGCCACGCTTGAGACCCGTTTGGGCGAGTCGTTCAAACAAGTCAGCGAGCGCCTGGAGCAGGTGTACAAAGGGTTGGGTGAAATGCAAACACTGGCCACCGGTGTTGGCGATTTGAAGCGCGTGCTTACTAACGTAAAAAGCCGGGGCACCTGGGGCGAAGTTCAGCTACAGGCCCTGCTTGAACAAATGCTGACCCCCTCGCAGTTTGGCCGTAACATCAAGCCCGTGCCTGGCAGTCACAATATTGTTGAATTTGCGGTGCGCTTGCCCGGCAAGGAAGACGATCAACCCGTGTGGTTGCCCATCGATTCAAAATTTCCCAAAGAACAATACGAGCGCCTTCAGGAATGCTTTGACCGGGCAGATGCCGATGGCGTTGCGGTCGCCTCCAAAGCCCTTGAAATGGCCATACGCGCCGAGGCAAAAACCATTGCCGAGAAATACTTGGCGCCGCCGTACACCACCGATTTCGGCATTCTGTTTTTGCCCACCGAAGGCTTGTATGCAGAAGTCGTGAAGCGTCCTGGTTTGGTTGATGATTTGCAGCGCTTGCACCGCGTCACCGTGGCGGGTCCAATCACTCTAACCACCTTGTTGAACGCCTTGCAATTGGGCTTTAAAACACTGGCGCTTGAAAAGCGTTCCAGCGAGGTATGGACTGTGCTCAGCGCGGTTAAAACCGAGTTCGGCAAGTTTGGTGACATACTCGCCAAAACACGCGACACACTTGAACGCGCTGCAAAGAATATCGAGCAGGCCGAAACACGTTCACGCGTCATGCAGAGAAAACTGAAAGGTGTCGATGAGCTGCCTGAAAAAGACGCGATTGAGTTGCTCGGTTTAAATGACGGCAAGGCGGACCCGCTTGATGACGATGACACACCCACAAACGCTTGATACTCTGCCGCGTGTGGCCTTGGTGGCCACCGGTGGCACCATTGCAGGCACCCTGATCGAAGGCTCTGAAACCTGGGCTTATGAATCGGCACAGCGCAGTGGTGAAAGCCTTGTGATGAATATTCCGGGTTTGCTGCGCCGTGCACAATGGCATTTTGAGCAGCCCTATAGCATCGGTAGCCAAAACCTTGAATTGACCCACATGCTGCAATTGCGTGCCGCGTTGATCCGTTTGCTTCGGTCCCCCAATGTAGATGCAATATTGGTGACGCACGGAACCGACACCATGGAAGACATGCTGTACTTCCTTTATCTCACTTTGCCCGCGCCGCTTTTGACCAAACCATTGGTTTTTACCGGCGCCATGTTGCCTTCCGATGCGGACAATGCTGACGGACCTGTCAATTTAAGTGGTGCTCTCGATTTCGCCGTGCAGTGTTTACCGTGCGACCAGCCTGTTTATGAAGCACCATTCGGTTTGTGCATGCAGGGACTGTTTACAGCCGCGCAGTGTGTGGAAAAACAAAGCACGGCCGGTTTGGATGCATTTGATGGTCCATATTCCATGCTGTCAGATTCGAATTGGTTCAGTAGTCTGAATACCTTAAGTCCACCCGCTGATTTGGGTGTTCCTGGACAGTTTTCCAATCTGTTTGGTACAGATACGCTGGCGCATCCCTTGTTTGAAGCCATGGAGGTGCCCATTGTTTTTTGTGTGCCGGGTAACGGGCCGCTGCGTCAATTGAATGACCTTCTGAACCGCAAGCCTGCATCCGTTGTTGTTGCTGCACCGGGACACGGCAACATTCCCGAATTCTGCGTGCCCGTGTTACGTCGACTTCTATTAAATGGTGTTAGCGTGGTGCGTGCAAGCCGAGTGGCTGCAGGTGGCGTGGAGCAGGGTGGCGAATTCAATGCACTCGACGATTTTCGAGAAGGCACGCTGCCTGCGGGTACAGTTGGCGTTTATTCAGAATCGGGCAGTTTAAGCTTGAGCAAGTGTGTAGTCTACGAACGGCTGCGAGTGCTAACCCGCAGCCTGATAGGGCTGTAATTTTTATTTTATTCAACCTGCGCTTGAGCAACATTCAGATTTTTTCTGGTCTGGGTTTGCGCCGTACTGACAGGCATGTTTTGTTCCCGAATAATTTGCCAAACACCTTTGTTTTCTTGCCAGGTCAAAACTTTTTTCGAGCGTTCCTGATACAACTTTGCGCGGTAGTCCTGAACAAAGCTGATTTCGTATTCATTGGGTTTGTCGAAGCTCGGTATCACTAGTAAGTCGGAAATCTCGATATCGATTCCCTGTGCTTTCGTAATGCGATCTCGGCGGTTACTGACCCATGCTTCATAGCTGCCTTCTTCGGGTTTGAAGTTTGGCGCGTAAAACGCGATGTAACTGTTCAAGTCTTTGTTTTCCCAAGCCCTCGCCCACGCTTTGGTCTTGTCGATCAGGCTTTTAGACACTTCTGCGGGGTCTCCAAATGCAGCCACCTGTTGGCTTGCAAGGTCACCGTTGTCCAATTGGGCCAATTGAATGGGCGGCAGGCTGTTGGTCGAATTCACTGACTTCAATGCCTCATCGAATCCAATGTTGGGCAAATCAAAGTCTTCCAGATTGATAAGGCGAGTGGGGCACCCTTCGGCCTCAGCGCCACTGTGGGTTTGTTCTTTGTAAAACAGAACATTGCGCTTGGTGGGTTCATCCACATTCACCAGTTCATCGACAGCAAATAGCGTGATCAATTGGCCGGTGGCCGCCAGCAATTTCAATTTTGAAACACTTAAATCGGCTTCAATATTAATCAAAGCCCTTTGTGCCTGATAGTACTCATTCTCTGCACTCAGCAAATCGAGCAGGCTGCGTCGCCCCACTGCAAATTGCTGTTCATAGGCTGCGCGCGCCTTGGAAATTGCAGCCGCCTGTTCACGAAAGTAATTCAGCTTTTTTTGAGAACTGACCACATCAAAAAGCGAGGTTTGTGTGGACTGTCGAATGGCCCTGCAAATCACCAGTTTGTCGTCCAGACTGCGCAGTCGACGTTTGATTGCCGCATTACGGGAGGCATTGTCGGCTCCACCACGGTACAGGTTAATCGTAGCCAGCAAGTCGATCGACGAAATTTGGCGCTCGTCAAATGTGGACAGGTAGTTGCTGTACACATCGGTTTTTGCGCGTAAATCAAGGCGGGGGTGAAAGCCTTCGCTGGCCGCAGTTACTGCCTGTTTGGCGGTAGCAATGGATGCATTGGATGCCTTCAGTAGCGGGTGGTTGTTCAGGGCGAATACCAAACGTTCGCGGTTTTCAACCTCAAAGTTGGCATTGACTACGTATTCACCTGCCTGATTGACTGGCCAAACTGTGTCGGTAATTCGTTGATAGTTGGCCATCGCGGAAAAAGTGTTGGCTTTCTCGGTGGCCAGGTTACCCAAAGCCAAAGTGTACCGGCTGCGCGCCTGTTCCAGATCGGATTGACGCGTTACACCGCTTTTTACCTTTTCCTCAATGCGGTTCATCAGTTCTTGGTGATACTTCAGATTGTCCTCGGACAAACGAGTCAGGGCCTGAAAACGTGACACATCAACATGTGCACTGGAGGCATCAAAAGCGACCTGATTGGCCTTGTTCAGATATCGGTAATAGCTTTGCATCGCCTCGGAGTAGGCTGCAAGGTAGCGGGCCTGAGAGGCAAAACCGTTGTACAGGTTTTGGCGCGCCTCAATGCCATAGGAGTTTGCGTTGTAGGTACGCGTGTCAGCGTCTTCGATCCGGGTTCGTTCGCGACCTGCAGAGCCCCGTGCATCAACCGTGGGCAACAAAGTGCCAAATACCACGTTGGCCTCTTCCATTTGCGCTTCGAGCGCATGTACATCTGCGTCCAGTGCAGGGCTGTTTTGCAGGCCTTTGATCACGCTTTGTTGCAATGGGTTCGGCGCATTGTTTTCTGTGGGCTGCTCTGCGAGTATCGCCTGGTTTTCCTGTGTCCAGGCCGAAGGCGGGGCCAGGGTAAGAAGGGCGATGATCAATGAAGTGGATAAGTTGTAGCTTGTGTTCATATTGGCTCGTTCGTTAAATTGCATCAACAGACAGCAGCAGCTTCTTCAGCAGGTGCGCAGTTCGCAGAGTCAAAAGCACTGGCGCTGAATCCTGAGGCCCAAGCTGTTTTACTTTGGATGTATTCGTTGGCCTGGTCGCGGGCTTGATCCAGATAGGTTTGTACATTTTCCTGAACGGCTTCAATTACAGAATCGACCGTGTATTGTTCAGAGGAATATTCGTGGTCGCCCATCTGCGTATTGCCCGTGTAGTCGCTGCTGTCGGTGTTGTCAGCGCAATCGGTGTTGTCAGCAGGGTAATCGTTGTCGTTCACGGCTACGTCAATGGCGTCGACCTTTATGTACACATGGGCAGTGTCGGTCAGGCAACTTTCATCGCCGACGGTGTAGCTAATAACATCCTCTCCGCAAAAACCTTCATTGGGTGTGTAGTGCAACTTGCCATTCTTGATTTCCACTGTTCCGTTTTCGGCGCTTGCTTCGTTAATTTTTAAATCACCGCAGCCTAGGTCGTTTTTTAGAACGTCGACGATCACTGGGCAATCTGTCTTTGTGCTGGCGCAGTCATTGACCGCGTCAACCTCTGGGCAGTCAGGATCAGTTTTGCAATCTGGTTCGTCCACAGGCGGACAGGTGGGCGGCGTGGGGCACTCGCAGTCTCCTTCTTCGTCCACCGGCGGATCAACCGGTGGTGGTTCTTCATTTTCATCCACTGGCGTTGGGGGTGGCATGTCTTTGCATTCCACACTCGCAGGGCCTTCTTTCTCAACCACTCGAACTGTGTTGGTACCATTTTCGCCAACCTTGCCATCCATGCTGGGCAGTGGGTCTTGGTTAACCCGCTCCACCACATAGCCCTCGCTTAGTTTTGGAAGGTCTTCGGGCACATCGTTGTCTTGTGCGCCGACAGTGATGTATTTGCGGATCACATCTTTTTCAGGAGGGGTAGCAGCGTCGAATGGAACAATTTCACCGGTCTTTGGCTTGATCAGCCATTCAGTAGGTCCCTCCAGAGGGCGAACCATTTCAGGCGCGGTAATTTGTCCGTCTGTATAAGGACCTAGTTGAACAACCACCTCTGTTTGCGGTTTCCGCTTCAGGGCTGGGCGAGGTTTTCTGGCCAAGCCAAGGGTACTGGGATCGCATTCTTGGGCATTCACAACTGGCTTTTCGCTCATGGGGGTCCTCGGGTTCGATGTCATTGATAAGTGATCGAGCCGCGAGTTTGGTTCCAAATCACCCGCGTGCCAAACAGGTGATTGGGTCAGGATTAACGGGAGTTAACTCTATCGAGTTATTGGAATGATTCGGTTGGGTTTACTGCTCGGTAAAAGCCTGGATTGAACCGCGTATAACTGGTTTTGTGAGGTAGGACAACACGGTTCGATCTTCAGTTTCAATGCTCACATTGGCCACCATGCCAGGCATCAGTCGAATTTTCTCATTGACATTCAGGCGAGGTACCTTCACTTTCACACTAAAGTAGGGTCGACCGAACTCGTCAAGCAAACTGTCTGCGGAGATACTTTCCACAGTTCCTTCCAATGCGCCGTAAATGGAATAGTCATAGGCAGTCACACGAATGTTGGCGATTTGTTTGGGTCGAATAAATGCAATGTCTTTTGGGTTGATTCGGGTCTCGAAAACCAGTTGCTCATCAATTGGCACAATTTCGATCACCTCTTTTCCTGCGGGGACAACGGCGCCTCGGGTGTTGTACAAAACTCGTTGCACAAGACCGTCCACCGGGGTTCTCAATGTGGCTTGATTCACTCTGTCCGTGAGCTCGATCTGGTTCTGCTCAAGACTGGCCAACCTCGCCTTGACTTCCGAGAGTTCGGTACGCGCTTCATTAATCTGCTTTAGGCGAGTTTCCTCAATTTTTTCGCGAGCCTCGCGAATGGCAGAGTACAGGCGACTGGTTTGCGCCTTGGCTCCTTCATAATCGCCTTTTGCTTTGGCGACGTCGCGTTCAAGTCGCAGTACTTCAACCGGGGAAACTGCACCGCTTTTTAGCAGTGGCCGCATACTGCTCAACTCTTGTTCGGATATTTCCAGGTTTCGTTTGGCAGCGGTGGCGTTGCTTTGTGCCTCATCGAGTTCGCGTTGCCGTTGGTCAAGCTGTTGTTCATAAATTTGCGTTTGTGAAGCCCATTCTTGAAGTTTGGTTTGTAGCAGTTTGGATTCCTGCAGGTACAGATCGGGGTATTGCTGAATTAGCGAGGCAGGTATGTTCGGCGTGGTGTTGTTAAGTTGGGCCATCAGCCGGGCTTCACGAAATTGAAAAGACGCATCAACCGCTTCCTTTTCCTTCAGGCTTGATGAAAACCGGGTGATGTCGATTTGAACCAGCTTGTCGCCAGCCTTGACCAATTGGCCCTCGCGCACAAACACCTGGTTGATAACTCCGCCATCCACAGCCTGAATCACCTGCAAGCGCTGGGAGGGTACAACACGCGCCTCGCCGTGAGCTGCTTGGGGTACTGTTGCAATTGCAGACCATGCCAACAAGGCCAACAAGGTAAGGGCACAGCCATGTACCAGGCGTTTTGTGAGCACTTGTTGTTCATGCCAAAGCCTTGACTGCTCAAGCCCCGCTGTTGCCGGCATGTGGTGTTCGCCATTTTTCCCAAGAAGCCAGTTTATGAATCGTATGGTGTGGCGCTGAGTTTTCATGGTTCAACCTGCGTTGTTTGCTTTCGTTGTGTGGCCAGAGCATTGGCCGCATGCAGTACTTCAGGTTTGTTGCCTTGTGCGTGAATTTGCCCGTTGTGCATCAGGGCAAGGCGACTCGCACAAGCCAACAACCCAAGCTTGTGGGTTGTAAACACCAACATGCTTCGTTCGGGTAGTTGTTGCAGGTGCTGCAACAAGCGGTTTTCCATATGCTGGTCCAGGCAAACAGTGGGTTCATCCAGCAGTATCAGTTGTGGTTGGCCTGCCAGCGCTCTGCAAAGCGAAACTGCCTGTTTTTGCCCCGACGACAAGTTGTTACCCTGGCTGTCTATAGCCATGTGAATACCGTCTGGGTGCTGGTCTACCCAGTCTTTCAAGCCAAGTTGTTGGAGAATTTCCCAGCAATCGCTTGAGTTGATGTGCGGGCGCATGAAGCGAATATTGTCGAGCAAACTACCCTTGAGTAACACAGGGGGTTGACTGGCGTAACCCACTTTGGATTGAAATTCACTGTTTTGATAATGTTCGATCGACAATTTGTTGACCACAAGTTGACCCTGATCGCATTTAAGTTGTTGGGCAAGCAGTTTGAGTAGGGACGTTTTTCCAGACCCTGTGGTGCCGATAACAGCTAGCCTGCCACCGGCATGCAATTGAAGGTTCACATTGCGCAGCAAGAAATCAAATGGTTGATTGGCTTCTTTGTTGCGCCCCGGTTTAATTACGCTGGCGAATTCAAGCGACATGTTGTTGATTCGTTCAAGCGCTGAACGTTGAACCGTGGTTGGGGTTTGTTGCCCCAAGAACTGGTCAAGTTCTTCGAAAGTGGCTTGGGCTGAATGTGTTTGTACTAGATGAGCCTGTAGTTTTTGAATTGGTGAGAAACAGCGCATGGTGAGCATGGACACTGCGATCAATCCACCCACGGTGAGTTGCTTTTCAACAATGAAATAAACGCCTAGCGTGATAGTAAGTACCCAACTACTTTGTTGTAACAGATGTATTCGTTGGTTCACCACAAACATTTGATCGCGAACTGCGTTGCCGCTTAATCGCGATTTAAGCTGAAGCTTGTTCAATAATTTGCCATGGGCTTGCTCAACGCCATGTGCCTGAATGCAGTCCAGGCCAGACAGTGAATCAAGCCATTGGCTTTGGGTTTCCCGACTTTGTCGCATTTGCGTTTGCCCAAGCCGTGAAATTCTCCTGTGCGATGTTGCAATGAACAGCAAAGTTAGTCCGATAACCCCCCCTGCGATCAACAGAAACAGCGGGTGAATCAGGGCTATTACTGCTAAGAAAAGTACTAAAAACGGAAGGTCAATCAGTGCAAGAAGAAATACACCAGTGACCAATTCACGCAGTTGCTCGAATGAACGCAAATGCTGTAGAAGCAGGCTTGGTTCAGTTTTGTAGACGGGTACATTCAAAAGTGATTTCGACAGATGCATCGTGCATCGGGTGTCGATCGAAGTTGCGGCAACCTCCATCAGGCGATGGCGCGCATGTTTCAAGGCATGTTCAAAGCCCAGGCAAAGAAATACACCCAGTAGCAATGCAATCATTGAGGCATAGGCTTGGTTGGGAATGATGCGGTCATACACCTGAAGCGAGAAGAGTGGGCCCGCCAGTGCCAACAGATTGATCAGCAGGGAGGCATAAATCACCGGCTTAAAGCTTCCATTTTCGAAATCAAATGCTTCTCGTAACCACTTGCTGTCGCGAAGCTGTTGCCAAAAGTCAAGCAGGCCTGCCGGTGCTTGTTCATTTCCTTGAACTGTTTTTGGCGCTTCAATTTGCAAGGCCCATTTCAATGAAACCGGCGTGGCATTCGATGAAGTCAGTTCTTGAAGTCGACCACACTCACCGTTGTGCAGCGTGGCCAATGTGTGCGGGCCTAGGTGTTTGATTTCACTGACGGACACCTGATGAAAAAGCTGCCACGAAATATTGCAGGCGGATAGATAAGCCAACAATTGATTTAAGTCGGTGTCGTGTTCCGAGTCAGCCAGATCGGTTTGTAATTCCCATTGGCTGGGCAGAAATTCCAGTCCCATTTCCTCAAGCAGGCCGCACAAAGCGCGTTGCAATGGTTTGATGGGGCGCGGGTCTTGGAGCATGTCACAGGCCAAAATTCAAGAGCGCTCATGGTATCGCTTGAATCTGGCCCTGAAAATCACTCACTTGGTTCACTCCCCCGGGCGGGGTGTGTGCGTACTTCTATATCAAACCTTCAAAGGGCAACGCCAGAACGGTGTCCCCAGCCTTCAAATCACCTTGGTCATGTTCCAGCACCAGCAAGCAATCGGATTCAGACATACTGCGCAAGATTCCTGATCCTTGGGCGCCGCTAAGGTGGGCAAGCAAAAGACCTTTTTCCATGGTCAGGCGGGCTCGTTGATACTCGGTACGTCCTGGGCGTTTGCGTACATTTTGAGCCAATTTTGCAGACACCATTGGAATTGGCAGTGCGTTGGCATTGGCCAGTTTGAACAAAGCATCACGCACGAATGCATAAAAGGTCACCATGACTGCGACTGGGTTGCCGGGCAGGCCGAACAAGTACGCAGAGTCACCATTGGCTGCATTGTGCACCTGGCCAAAGGCCATTGGGCGGCCAGGGCGCATGGCAATTTTCCAGAAGTTAACGCTCCCCAGTTTTTCCATGACCTGCTTGGTGTAGTCTGCCTCACCCACAGATACGCCACCCGATGTAATTATCACATCGGCTTGTTCCATGGCCTGCAGCATCGCGTGTTCAAGGGCTTCCGGGGAGTCATGAACTACCCCCATGTCAAGCAGTTCAATAAACCTCAAACGAGTCAACATGCCATACAAAGTGTAACGGTTGCTGTCGTACACGCAGCCTTCATCCAGCGGCTGACCCAAGGAGCGTAACTCGTCGCCGGTGGAGAAAAATGCAACACGCAATTTTCTGCGTACCGAGATTTCGGCAACGCCCAGTGAGGCCAGCAGGCCCAAGTCAGCTGGCCGAAGTACCTTGCCTGCGGGCAGGGCAGGTTTGCCAATTGTTAGGTCTTCACCGGCAAGGCGGCGGTTGTCTCCAGCCTTGACAGCCCCTGGTGGAAAACTGATTTGGTCGCCGCTCACGGTGGCATTTTCTTGCACCAGCACGGTGTCGCAGTTCAGGGGCATCACTGCGCCGGTCATAATGCGCACGCATTCTCCATTGCCACAAGTGCCGGTGAAGGCTTTTCCCGCATAGGCGGTACCGATCATTGTCAGGTGAGTGATGTCGGAATTCTGTATGTTGCTGCTGTTGAAGGCATAACCATCCATCGCAGAATTGTCGTGAGCCGGCACATTGATGGGGGACAACAAATCCGCAGCAAGTACCTGGTCCAGCGCCTCGCGAATGGCCACCGTGCGTGTGCCTGTAATCGGCTTGAGAAGCGACAGTATTTTGAGTCGCGCTTGTTCCACTGTTTGAAAATCAGTTTCCATGCTTTGCCTTGCTACTCAGGATTTCTGCTCAAGTTCTTTGAGTTCTTCAAGCGTGTTGACGTTGTGAAAGGCGGCTTCATCGTCAAACTCAACTGCCTCATGAGGAATATTGGCGTACCAGGCGTCAATTTTCCGGCCGCCCTTGCGCAGGAATTCTTCCATACTGGGCAACAGTTCGGTTCGCATCATGCAAAACACCGGGTGGTGGCGACCTTTGGTCGAAGCCACTGTCAACATCAGCCCAACATTTTTCTCGAAGGGGGCGCTCAGTTTTTCAACCAGATTCACCGGGAACATGGGCACATCGCAAGGCACGGTCACCAAGAAAGGCACTGTGGCGTAACTAAGGGCTGTCTGCATTCCTGCCAGAGGGCCTGCAAAATCGGGTTGCTGGTCGCATATTACAGGTATGCCAAATCCTTCGTAGACACCAATGTTTCTGTTGGCATTCATGGTCATGCTGCCGACCTGCCCATTGAGTCGCATCATGGCATGAAGTGCCAGTGGTGCGTTTTTGTAATTGCGTAATCCTTTGTCGATGCCACCCATTCGGCGGCCCATGCCACCGGCGAGGATAACGCCGGTGATGTCATCCAGAGAGATACTCATGCGTATTGTGTGTCAGTTAAAGTGTTGAATCGATGGGTGCCGGTGTAGAGCAAGTAATGCTTGCCCTGGCAGCGCCCCAGCATTGTGATATTCAATTTCTGGGCGATTTCATAGCCCATTTGTGTCAGGCCCGAGCGCGATACCAACACGGGTATGCCCATTTGTGCGCATTTAATGACCATCTCTGAGGTTAACCTGCCGGTGGTATAAAAAATTTTGTCCTCACCAGTCATGCCGTGTAACCACATTTGGCCAGCGATGGCATCGACGGCGTTGTGACGCCCAACGTCTTCAACAAACAGCAAAATTTCTCCGCGGTTCTCGCCGCTATTCGAACACAGTGCGCAACCATGCACAGCGCCAGCCTGTTTGTAGATTGACTCGTGTTTACGAACATTGTCCATCACGCCGTACAGCACGTCTTGCGAAAGGTGATAGGCGTTGCTGAGTTGAACCTTGTCCAGATCTTCCATCAAGTCCCCGAAAACGGTGCCTTGTCCGCAGCCCGAAGTTGTAGTTTTCTTCTCCAGCTTCTGGGCCTTTTCTGTGGTTTCCCAAATGGTTTGGCCTGTATTTTTCAACACAGCTGAAGTGACCGCAACACTCTCTGTTTCCCAGTCCACATGAATTGCCGCGATCTCCGAGGGATCAGACACTAATCGCTGATTGCGCAGCCAGCCCAGCGCCAAGGCCTCAGGTTGTGCGCCCAAGGTCATGATGGTCAGCAGTTCTTTTTTGTCGAAGTACAGGGTGAGTGGGTGTTCACCAGAAATTTGAACCGGCACCTGTTCTCCGCGCTCGTTGGTGGCCGTGATTTCAACCGTGCTTGGAATACTGGCGTTGGTGGTTTGAATTTGTGCTGCCATTGAAACCCCTCAGCCTCCGATGTAAGACATTTCAATCCGGTCTTTCGGTTGAGCAGTGTTTTCAGTGCGGATTTCGCTGTAGCGGTCGGCACGAACAGCCCAGAGATTGCGGATTGCATGGTTCAATTGCTTGCCAATTTCTTCTGATGGGGCGTTTGAGCGAATCAGTGGTTTTAAATCGTGTCCTTTGCTCGCAAACAGGCAGGTGTAAAGCTTTCCTTCGGTGGACAAACGAATCCGCGTGCAGTCTTTGCAGAAAGCCTGTGTCACTGAGGAAATTACGCCAACTTCGCCGCTGCCGTCGCTGTATTTCCACCGCTCGGCCACTTCACCCACGTAATTGGCATCAACAACCTGGAGTTGTGAAAGCCCCTGCGAAATCATGTTGATGATTCGCGCTGACGGCACCACTTCATCCATCTTCCAGCCGTTGCTGCTTCCGACATCCATGTACTCGATGAATCGCAGAATGTGGGGAGTGCCTTTGAAATGCTTTGCCATAGGCAGCACCTGATCGTCGTTCATCCCACCTTTGACAACCATGTTCACTTTGATTGGCCCAAGGCCTGCCTCGTGTGCCGCTTCGATGCCATCCAGCACTTCATCCACTGAGAAATCGACATCGTTCATGGCTTTGAATACCGCATCATCAATCGCGTCCAAGCTGACCGTGACACGGTTCAACCCAGCTTCTTTCAGGATTTTCGATTTCTTTCGCAGCAGCGTGCCATTGGTGGTCAAAGTAATTTCAACGGGTTTTCCGCCAGGTGTTCTCAGGCGGGAAAGCTGTTCAATCAGAGTTTCGATATTTTTTCGAAGCAATGGCTCGCCGCCTGTCAGACGAATCTTCTCAACACCCAGCGCGACGAATTCGCGGGCAACCCGCTCGATCTCTTCAAAGCTGAGCAGGTCTTTGTGCGGTAAAAACTGGTAGTCCTTGTCGAATATCGACTTGGGCATGCAGTAAACGCAACGGAAGTTGCAGCGGTCGGTGACGGAAATCCGCAAGTCATGAAGCCTGCGATTGAAATGATCTTTTGCGGGTACTTCACTGCTTTGCGGTGCGCTGAAATTCAGGGGAATTACGCGCGAATTGTCTTGGACCAGTTGAATAACTCGGTCTGTCATTGTTCAATCCCTCGCCCCATGGGGCAAACTCCTATTGTGATACTTGTGCTGTATCTTCTAATCTAATAACCATGAATTGTGCCCTTAGTGACGGGCACCGGCAACTCACAGAGGTGTTTTTTGAGCGCAAAATTTTTGGTGCTGGGTGAACTGGCTTTCAATGTGAAAATTGGTAGGGTGGTGCAAAGCTCTCCATGGCAGCCATTTCGCTGGCAGGTACTTGAAATGGGGCCAGTCGATGTACCCATGCCACAAGGCATGGATGAGCGGGTTCAGGCTATCAATGTCGAGGTGTATCAAGATCAGTTGCAAGGCTATTTCCTGAATCTGGACACCGACACACCCTTTATTTTCTTTGGTGTCAGGTATCCCGAAGACAACAAAACCCTGATGCCATCAATTTTTGATGCTACTTTCAGTTACGACGAAGCTGCGCGCTGGATGGACTCCAACGAAGAGGTTCAAACCTTGCCGTTGCCCGCGCCAGTGGCCAGTTGGCTGGCGGAACTGGTTCAGGCGAAATACCAGCCTGAGCCCAAACAGCGCAGGCGTCCGCAGTCATTCATAAAACCTGAAGAGCGCAGTTAATTCGATGAGCGAAAATTTTTTAAGTCGTTGGTCCAAGCGGAAGCTTGAGGTTCGAGCCCAGGAGCAACTGGCCGAAGAAGTGACGGTATTGAAGACCGAAGCACCACTATCTGGTGTTGATTCCGGACAAAGTGCCGCGGCGGGTGAATTGAGCTCAACAAAGCCACTGGAGCAGACGGCGGCGACCCAGCCCGAGTTGCCTTTGCCGACGGAAGAAGATCTCCAGGCGGTAGAGCAGGGTGGTGATATCAAGGCTTTCATGGTCGAAAAAGTGTCCACGGAGCTGAAAAACAAGGCATTCAAGGCACTTTTTTCCCGCCCAGAATTCAATGTGATGGATGGTCTGGACATCTACATTGATGATTACAATAAATTTACACCGCTGAGTCAGGAGGACATCGGGAAAATGACCCTGTCCAAGCAATTGCTCAGCAGGCCTGACCTTGAAATATTGAAAAAGTCCGAGATTGATGAGGGGCTTGAGCGCGTTGGAGCAGTGCTTTCCGAAACTGATGACTCTGGGTCTCCTGTGTTAGACGAAATCGATGTGTCTGAACATTCCGATCTTGAAAAATCAGATTTACAGAATGAGACTAGGGTTATCCCTGACACACTGCAAGATGCTGATTATTAAAAAGAATTAGAAAATCGTTCGTTTGAATCGCCAGATAAAAAATAACGAATACTTGGTACATTTTGTCTGTGGCGTGTCCAGCCCGATACAGACAAAATGCACCAACACTCATGCTTGTATACAAGAGGTATTTCTAGGCGACTGATTCTAAATAAGAAAATTCTCCCCGCTGGTCTGGCACAAGTTTTGCAATTAATTGCCAAATAACCAAAATAGAAGTATCAATACAATGACCAACTCGGATGTGTTTGTGTGTGGTTGCCAGGGCAGCGGCGAGACAGTCGATAAAGCGTTGCAAAACGTGAGAGTCGAGGGTATTCGTTTCATTTCAGCCCAGCGCGCTTGCCGCGACGGAATCACCGCAGTGCTGGACGCCAAGAACCAAACTGCTGGCGCTCGCTGTTTTGTGGGTTGTACGCAGGAACAAGCAGTATTTGAATCTGTTGCCGACGGCGCAACATCCCAAACTATTGAATTCTTCAATTTGCGCGGCCTGTTGCGAGGTCAGCCGACGGGTCAAAGCTCGCCCGAGGCCGCAGCCACGGTGGCAGCGTTGGCCGCCTACGAAACTGATTTCCAGGTTGAGCCCGTGCCGGCTGTGGTGTTTAAATCGCAAGGCCGTGTCGCCATTGTTTCCAACAGTGACAAGCAGTTGCACCATGCGCAAACCCTTTCGAACAACCTGACGGTTGATTTGTTGGTGGCTGATCCCGCAGGTCTCGTGCTACCAGCCAAGCGCGATCTAAACGTACTCGCATTAAGTGTCGATTCTGCCGAAGGCTACCTTGGCGCATTCTCCCTGAATACACGAAAGACCAATCCGGTCGACATGGAAATGTGCACGCGCTGCGGCGCCTGTGTGGATGCATGTCCCACCCAATCAATTTCGAAAGAATCGCTGACCATTGATTTGAACAGTTGCGACCAATCCGGCGCCTGTATCAAGGCTTGTGGCGATTTCAAGGCGATTTCATTTGCCGACATGAGTACCGTGACCGCGCGCCAGTACGACATGGTGATCGACTGCACCATGCCCGGTCTGTTTGCAGATCGCCAGGCGCCTTTGGGGTACTGGCACGTTGGTGACAGCGATCAATTGCTGCTCGAAGCAATGCTCGACGCCGTACAAACCGTGGGCGAATTCGAGAAACCCAAATTCTTTGAGTACAAGTCAAGCATCTGTGCGCACAGCCGCTCGAACAAGGAAGGCTGCAATAGTTGCATCGACGCTTGCAGCACCAAAGCGATCAAGTCAGCTGGCGAGAAAATTGAGGTGAATCCTCACCTGTGCCTTGGTTGCGGTGCCTGCACCACGGTGTGCCCAACCGGAGCCATTCAGTTTGCTTTGAGTCCCGCGACTGTTCAGGGCCGTTCAATCAAGTCCGCACTCAAGGCCTTCCGTGCCAACGCTGGCAAGAAGGCCGAAGTTGTGTTGCACGGCCCAGACCTTGAACACAACTGGCTGGAGTCGGCAAAAAAAGCCGCGAAGCCAGCATCGGGCAAAGCTGCAATTTCAGACTTCAGCTTGTTGCCAATTGAATTGAATCACAGTGCCAGTGTCGGTCCGGATCTTTGGTTGTCTGCACTGGCTTTTGGTGCAGACCGCGTCACCATCATGCAGTCTGCTGTTGAAGCAAGTCACTATGGCGAGCCCTTGGCCGCACAGGTGGGTTGGGTCAATGCCTTGCTGGAAGCCATTGGCTTGCAGCGCCGTGTTCGGGTGCTGCATGTCGGCCAAACAGACCAGTTGTTTGCCCCCAGCGACCTGCAGGCAAGTGGCGTAGCGCCAGCCAGCTTCGAGTTGTCCTCGAACAAGCGTACCCGCATGGAATTTGCAATCGACCACTTGGTCGAATATGCCCAACTGAAAGCAAAAGTGAGCTTTGCGGAACCGATCGCCCTGCCAGCAGCTGCGCCGTTCGGCGCGGTGTTGGTCAACAAAGACAAATGCACCTTGTGCATGAGTTGCACAAGCGCTTGCCCCGCTTCGGCGCTAATCGACAATCCTGAAATGCCACAACTGCGCTTCATTGAACGCAACTGCGTGCAGTGTGGTTTGTGTGTCGAGACGTGTCCCGAAAATGCCATGCAGCTTGTTCCACAATTGCTGCTTGGACCCGCTGCACGTGAAAAGCGCGTGTTGAATGAATCGCAGCCTTTCCATTGCATCAGCTGTGGTAAAGCTTTTGGCACCAAGCACATGATCGACAACATGTTTGCCAAATTAAGCCAGCACAGCATGTTCGAGCGCAATGCGAATCGCTTGAAGATGTGTGCCGATTGCCGCGTGACCGACATGTATAGCGCCAAGGATGAAATGACCATTTTTGAGGTGAAGAAATGAGCATCCAGGTTCAACAGGATGACAACCTGATCGCTGGTGAAGACTGGGCCCGTGCCGATTTTTACGGTCTGTTGTCCCAGTTGTTTTCAGGCAATGTGACAGACGAGTTCTTGGCGCGTTTTCGCGAAATTGATCGCGAGTTGCTCGACATCACAACCCCTTTGGGTTTCGAGTTTTCGGAGCTGATCCGAGTGGTCGGACAGTTTGATAGTAAAAAGATCAATCAAGAGTTTGTGGATAATTTCATCGGCGTTGGTCGCCCGGAAGTCATGCTCTATGGCTCGTATTACATGGCAGGTTTTTTGAATGAAAAGCCCTTGATTGCCTTGCGAGATGACCTGGCCAAATTTGGATTGACCCGTGATGAAAGCCTGGTGGAGACAGAAGATCACATCGCATTTTTGTGTGAGGTGATGCGCTATCTGATTTTGGCGGATGACCCACCCGTATCGTTCGCCGAACAACGTGCCTTTTTCCAGGCTCACATGGCGAGTTGGTACGGTCGCATGGCTGACGACATAGAGGCTGCCAGCAATACCGATTTTTACAAAACAGTGGGTCGATTGACCCGCGTATTTTTTGATGTTGAAACACAGTCTTTCGATTTTGAAAGTGCCGTTTGATTGGAGGTGATGAGATGACCAAGAAAATGATAAATCAAGACAAACCCAAGCTAGCAAGACGCCAATTCCTGGTGGGTGCTGGTGCGGGTGTCGCTGCTGCCGGTGCTGCACTGGTGGTTAGCAAACAACCTGAAGTGGCCGAACAAGCCGCTGCCGCAGGCACCGAGAAAAAATCGAAGGGTTATCAGCTCTCTGAGCATGTGAAAACCTATTACAGAACCTTGCTGGTGTAATTCAAGGAGACTAGGATGTTAAAGCGAAGAGACGAAAAGACAGTGGCCAAAGTGATTCCCAATCACAACCACAGCCTGCTCAATAAAATCGGATCCCGTTTGGGCGCCACTATGGACCGCCGTGCTTTTCTGAAGCGCTCCGGTATTGGTGTGGGTGCGGGTGCGGTTGCAGGCAGTCTGCCGTTTGGCATGGTGCGTAAAGCAGAAGCGGCTGCCGAAGGCGGTGCCGCAAGCGGCGCAATCGAGATCAAGCGTACGATTTGTACACACTGTTCAGTGGGTTGTGCCACAGACGCAGTGGTACAAAACGGCGTGTGGGTTCGCCAGAACCCCGTGTTCGAAAGCCCCATTAACCTGGGCGCCCATTGCGCCAAGGGTGCTGCACTGCGTGAACACGGCCACGGCGAGTATCGCCTGAAGTACCCCATGAAATTGGTGGATGGCAAGTACCAGAAAATTAGCTGGGACGAAGCACTGGACGCCATCACCAAAAAAATGCTGGCTCTCCGTGAAGAAAATGGACCAGACTCCGTGTTTTTTATCGGTTCGTCCAAGCATAACAACGAGCAGTCTTACTTGCTGCGCAAGTGGGTGTCCATGTGGGGCACCAACAACACCGATCACCAAGCTCGTATTTGCCACTCCACCACAGTGGCTGGCGTTGCAAATACCTGGGGTTACGGTGCAATGACCAACTCCTACAACGACATGCAAAATACAAAGTGTGCGTTGTACATTGGTTCGAACGCTGCTGAAGCTCACCCTGTGTCTGTATTGCACATGCTGCACGCCAAGGAAACCGGTGCGAAAATGATCGTGGTTGATCCACGTTTCACTCGCACGGCTGCCCGTGCAGATGAGTATGTTCGCATTCGCTCTGGTTCAGACATTCCATTCCTGTTCGGTATGCTGTACCACATTTTCAAGAACGGCTGGGAAGACAAAAAGTACATCAACGACCGTGTGTACGGTATGGACCAGATCAAGGCCGACGTAATGGCCAACTGGACTCCCGACAAGGTGGAAGAAGCTTGTGGCGTGAACGAAGCGCAGATGTACAAAGTGGCTGAAATGATGGCTAAGAACCGTCCCAGCACATTGGTTTGGTGTATGGGGCAAACCCAACACTCCATCGGTAACGCCATGGTTCGTGCCTCCTGTATCGTGCAGTTGGCATTGGGTAACATCGGTGTGTCTGGCGGCGGTGCAAACATTTTCCGCGGACACGACAACGTCCAGGGTGCCACCGACGTGGGTCCAAACCCGGATTCATTGCCCGGTTACTACGGCGTTGCAGAAGGCTCCTGGAAGCACTGGTGCCGAGTTTGGGGTGTGGATTACGAATGGATCAAGAGTCGCTATGCCGAAGGCATGTCAACCAAAGCGGGTATGACAGTGTCACGTTGGGTTGATGGTGTACTTGAAAACCCGGAACTAATCGACCAGAAAGCCGGTAACTTGCGTGGCCTGTTCTTCTGGGGCCATGCACCCAACTCTCAAACCCGTGGTTTGGACATGAAGAAAGCCATGGACAAGCTTGACCTGCTAGTGGTGATTGATCCCTATCCTTCAGCCACTGCCTCAATGGCGGCAATGCCAGGTGACCCCGCAGGTTTGAATCCAAACCGCGAGGTGTACCTGTTGCCTGCGGCAACTCAGTTCGAGTGTTCCGGCTCTTGCACTGCTTCCAACCGTTCGCTGCAGTGGCGTGAAAAAGTGATCGAACCCATGTTCGATAGCCGCACCGACCACATGATCATGTATCAGCTGGCTGAGAAGCTGGGCTTTGCAGACGAATTCAGCCGCTCACATACCTTGGTTAAAGGCAAGGGCGGCATGATGGAACCAGAAATGGAATCCGTCTTGAAGGAAATCAACAAAGGCACCTGGACCATCGGTTACACCGGTCAAAGCCCAGAGCGCTTGAAGCTGCACATGAAGAACATGCACACCTTCAACGTTCGTACATTGAAAGCTGAAGGCGGTCCTTGTGATGGTGACTACTTCGGTTTGCCATGGCCTTGCTACGGCACAGCCGATATAAAGCACCCTGGCTCGCCCAATCTGTACTCAACCGAGAAATCAGTGATGGACGGTGGTGGTAACTTCCGCGCCAACTTCGGTGTTGAGAAAGACGGTGTTAATTTGTTGGCCGAAGCTGGCTCACACCCAGTGGGTGCCGAGATTACTACTGGTCACCCTGAATTCACCGCAGACATGCTCAAACAGTTGGGCTGGTGGGACGACCTTACTGAGGCTGAGAAAGTCGAAGCCGAGGGCAAGAACTGGAAAACCGACCTTTCCGGCGGCATCCAGCGCGTAGCCATGAAGCACGGTTGCCACCCATTCGGTAACGCCAAGGCGCGCGCTGTGGTGTGGAACTTCCCGGATCCAGTGCCCAAGCACCGTGAACCGCTGTACTCGACCAAGCCAGATTTGGTGGCCAAGTACCCAACTCACGATGACAAGGCCGGCTTCTGGCGCTTGCCAACGTTGTACAAGTCAATTCAAGAGAAGAACGCCGACATCGGCAAGTCCTTCCCATTGATCATGACTTCAGGCCGACTGGTGGAATACGAAGGTGGTGGTGAAGAGACCCGGTCCAACCCATGGTTGGCTGAACTTCAGCAAAACATGTTTGTTGAAATCAACCCCAAGGCGGCGAACGACCGCGGCATCAAACACGGTGATCAGGTTCGTGTAATGACGCCAACCGGCGCGAAGATTCAGGTACAAGCCTTGGTCACTCGTCGTGTTGGTGAAGATACAGTCTTCTTGCCATTCCATTTCTCTGGGCATTGGGAAGGCAAAGACCTTCTTCAGTATTACCCAGAAGGTGCGGCACCTGTTGTACGTGGTGAAGCAGTGAACACTGCAACTACTTACGGCTATGACAGCGTGACGATGATGCAGGAAACGAAGACCACCGTATGCCAGATTGAAAAGCTGGTTTAAGCACTAATGCAAAGGAGATAAGAAAATGGCACGTATGAAGTTTCTATGTGATGCCGAGCGTTGCATTGAGTGCAATGGCTGCGTCACCGCATGTAAAAACGAGCACGAGGTAGAGTGGGGTATTAACCGCCGCCGCGTGGTAACCATCAACGACGGCGAACCCGGAGAGCGTTCAATTTCCGTGGCCTGTATGCACTGTTCAGACGCGCCTTGCCAGGCCGTTTGTCCCGTGAACTGCTTCTACAAAACCGATGAAGGTGTTGTATTGCACGACAAGGACTTGTGTATCGGTTGCGGTTACTGCTTCTACGCTTGTCCTTTCGGCGCACCACAATTCCCGCAGGAAGGTGCATTTGGTCAGCGTGGCAAGATGGACAAGTGCACATTCTGTGCCGGTGGTCCAGAAGAAGACGCTTCTGAAGCCGAGTTTGAGAAGTATGGTCGCAACCGTTTGGCCGAGGGCAAATTGCCTCTGTGCGCCGAAATGTGTTCAACCAAGGCATTGTTGGCTGGTGACGGCGACGTAGTGTCCGACATCTTCCGCAATCGCGTGGTTGTTCGCGGCAAGGGTGCCGAAGTGTGGGGCTGGAGTTCAGCCTATGGTCAACCTGCCAAGGAGGGCGCGTAATATGGCGCTTCGCGGCAAGTTGATTCTTTCCGGGGCCTTCGCGGGCCTCATTTTGGCCACTGGCTGTTCACCCCTGGAAGACGCCAACAACGGCAAGGGGTATGCAGGCAAGGCTGACACTCCTGCATTTGAAACGGGCGGCGGTCAGTACACCGCTGGCGGTTTCAAAGCAGGTGACAAGGAAAGCTGGGAAGAAACCCTGAACGTCCGAGCCAAAGCCCAGAACGAATATGTTCGTACTGGCGATTCGGCAAAGGCCCAATAAGGAGAAGTCGATCATGACACATTCAACCATTCGGGCTGCCGCGCAGCCAGGCTTGGGCAAGGCTTTGTTGGCCTTGTTCACCGCCCTGGTTTTTGCGGTGTGCTCACTTTGGTCAATGGGGGCCATGGCGCAAGATGCTTCTGAACGCTCACAAGCGCAAGTTCAAAAGCAACAAACGCAACCCCTCAACAATTCGCCAGTTTGGGAAGGCGTTGCGTCTGGTGAATCGTTCACCACCGTAACCAAAGGCCGTGAAACTGGTGTGTTGATCAACAAAAGCGGTGAAACTTGGCGCCAAATGCGCAATGACTGGATTTCCTACTATGGCGGCTGGGCCGTTGCGTTGGTATTTCTGGTAATTGTGGGTGCTCACTTGGTGAAGGGCCCTGTAAAGTTGCCCGAGCCACGCACCGGCAAGTTGATTGAGCGTTTTACTTCCGCAGAGCGTGTGGCCCACTGGACCATGGCATTTAGTTTTGTGGCGTTGGCGCTTACCGGTTTGTTGTTGATGTTTGGCAAGTATGTGCTGGCTCCATGGATGGGTTTAACGCTCAACTCATGGCTTGCGTCAATCAGCATCGTGATTCACAACTTTGTGGGTCCGTTGTTTGCAGTCAGTATCATTGTGTTTTTCATCATGTACGTGAAAGACAATCTGCCAGAGAAAAACGACATTGAATGGCTCAAGAAGGGTGGTGGTCTGTTTGGACATGCGCCAGCCGGTCGCTTCAATATGGGCGAGAAAATCTGGTTCTGGGGTGGCGTTACGGTGCTTGGTATCGTAGTGTCTGCAACTGGGCTTATCCTCGATTTTCCGAACTTTGACCAAGACCGCTTGCTCATGCAACAGTCACATGTAATTCATGCCAGTGCTGCGCTTTTGTTCATCATCATGTCCATGGGCCATATTTACATTGGTTCGATTGGTATGGAAGGTGCACTTGAGGCAATGCGTGACGGCTATGTGGATGAAACATGGGCCAAAGCTCACCACGATGCTTGGTACGATGACATCAAAGCTGGCAAAATTTCGCCAGTACGCTCCAAAGAAGGTGCAACAGCCATGGGTTCTCAAGTAATGGCCCGATAAAAGGCGCCATCACACTTGAAGAAAACTTAGGCAAAATATAACCCACTCAGCGATGAGTGGGTTTTTTTATGGCTCAACAAAAAGCCCAATGAAAGAATAACTTTCATTGGGCTTTTGTTAATGCTTAGTTGAGCTGCAGGCTGCTAACTACCTGTATTCAACCACTTCTATTGAACCGGTGTAGCGTCAATTCAGTGGCTGAGGGATATAGTTTCCTGCTGCTTTATTTGCCTTCTTAGTTTGAACCGCTTCTGAATTCAGGTTTGGTTTCAACCAAAACAAGGTTTTCTGTCGCAATTTGAACAACTGGTTTGCGTTCACGAGGAACACGCACTGGTTTAGGTACCGCCGCCAAACTGGATTGAACCACAGACCATTTTTCATGGTCGGTTTCTACCCACAACATACCTGCACTACTCAACATTTGTTCCAGTTCAGCCTTATTCAGCTTTGCAGCCTGCTTGGCAGGTTGTTCAGCTTCAGCAGCCTCCACTGTGTCAACAACAAGGGGTGCTGCTTCCACGGTGGTTTCTACTGCCGCTTCAACAGGCGCTTCTATGGTTTCTGCCACAGGTGCTGAGCTCGTCTCTTGAACTTGGGTTACTGCCGCAATCACCGACTGTACTGCCTGCACTTCCGCGACAGCAACGTTGGATTCATCGGGATTGTTTTCGGTGGAGCCCATTTGAGTAGGCTCTGCAGGCAAGCCCATTTCAGAGACATTCATGCCAGTGGCTGCAATCGGCTGTTCAGTACTTTCCTCGGAAACTTCATTTGGCTTGTCTGCCGAAGTTTCTGAATACTGTTGTCCAGTTTCAGCATTGTCACGTGCAGCACCATCACGATTGCCACCACGACCGCGGCGACGGCGACGGCGACGTGGCTCATCGCCACCCGCTTCTTCGTCACTGCCATACGACATGGTTTCAGCAATCTTGTTGGCGAGGTCTTCATCATCTGCTGCGTCAGCGGCCTGGAAGGTGTCTTCCGATTGCATCGCAGCCTGGTCAACAGCTGCACCAGCTTCACCTTCACCGGCACCACGGCCTCCGCGACCACGACGGCGACGGCGGCGACCGCCATTACGTTCGCTTTGTTCAGCGGAAGTTTCGGCAGCATCGGCGGCAACGGCTTCTACTGCGGCCAAAGGTTTCACTTCCAGTACTTCGGCGCCCGCTGCACGATCATCACGTGGTTTGCCTCGGCCACCACGATTTTGTTGACCAGAACGTGTTTGTTGGGCGTCGGCGGCTTTTGTCTCGTCGCCAGTTGATGCGCCAGTGGCCTCATCTTCGCGACCACGGCCACCGCGTCGGCGATTTCTACCTCCGCGACCATTGCGTTGATCGTTGCGATCACCTTGCGAACGGTTCTGCCCACGGCCACCACGGTCATTGGGCTTTTGTTCGATAACCACTGCTGGTGCTTCCGCTGTGGTGTCTCGCTTGAACCAGCTGATGATTCGCTGAATCAATGAAGGGCCTGCAGGTATAGCTGCCGCAACAGCCAATTCGGTTTTGGGCTTGCGCTCCTGATGGGGAGGCGCAGGCTGGGTCGGAATAACGCCTTTGATCACCGCTTCCTGACGTTTTACCGCTTCACCTTCCGTTTTTTTATCGTAATAGCTTTGCTCGTCTTTCGATGTGGCTAGTTCGAAACTTTGGCGCGGGTCTTCCAGGCGTTCATCGTCATGGCGCAGGCGAGTAATTTCGTAATGCGGCGTTTCCAAATTTTTGTTTGGAATCAGAAGCACATTGACCTTCAGGCGTGCCTCCAGTTTGTAAATCTCTGAACGTTTCTCGTTCAGCAGGAATGTAGCCACATCCACCGGAACCTGCACATGCACGCTTGCAGTGCCTTCCTTCATGGCCTCTTCTTGCAGAATACGCAGCACATGCAAGGCAGTGCTTTCCGTGTCGCGAATTACACCAGTGCCATTGCAGCGTGGACAAGTGGTATGTGAACCTTCATTCAGCGCGGGACGAATACGCTGACGGCTCAGTTCCATCAGGCCAAATCGGCTGATTTTGCCCATTTGTACGCGTGCACGGTCAAAGTGAAGGCTGTCTTTAACCCGATTTTCCACTTCCTTCTGGTTGCTGGCTTTCTCCATGTCGATAAAGTCGATCACGATCAAGCCGCCCAGGTCACGCAGGCGCAACTGTCGGGCCACTTCTTCAGCAGCTTCCAGGTTGGTGCGCAAGGCGGTGTCTTCAATGTCAGTGCCGCGTGTTGAGCGAGCCGAGTTTACGTCGATCGACACCAGTGCTTCAGTGTGGTCGATCACAATCGCACCACCCGAGGGCAGGGGAACCATACGGCTGTAGGCGGTTTCAATTTGGTGTTCAATCTGGAAACGGCTGAACAACGGAATGTCGTCGCGGTAGCGTTTCACCAAATTCATCATGTCAGGCATCACATGCTGCATGAATTGTTTGGCTTGATCGTAAATTTCATCAGTATCAATGAGTACTTCACCGATATCCGGGCTGAAGTAATCGCGGATGGCTCGAATCACCAAGCTGCTTTCCTGGTAAATCAGGAATGCGCCATTGGCTGATTTGCCCGCACCATCAATCGCAGTCCACAGCTGCAACAGATAGTTCAGGTCCCACTGCAGTTCTTCAACTGAGCGCCCAATACCCGCGGTACGGGCAATGATGCTCATGCCCTTTGGGTACTCAAGCTTGTCGAGTGCTTCTCGCAATTCCTGGCGCTCTTCGCCTTCAATACGACGCGAAACACCGCCGCCTCGAGGGTTGTTGGGCATCAGCACCAAATAACGGCCTGCCAGCGAAATGAAGGTGGTCAGGGCAGCGCCCTTGTTGCCACGTTCTTCTTTTTCAACTTGAACAAACAGTTCCTGACCTTCTTTGACGACGTCTTGAATGCGGGCTTTGCCGGCTTCAACGCCTTCCTTGAAATACTGACGGGAAATTTCCTTGAATGGCAGAAAACCGTGTCGGTCCTCACCATAGTTGACGAAACAAGCTTCAAGACTAGGTTCTACGCGGGTAATAATGCCCTTGTAAATGTTGCTTTTCCGTTGTTCACGGCCCGCTGTTTCAATGTCAATGTCGATGAGTTTCTGGCCGTCGACAATTGCGACCCGCAACTCTTCTGAATGAGTTGCGTTAAATAACATGCGCTTCATGCACACTCCAATGGCACCGCAGTGCGAAAAGAGATGCTGAAAAAGCGGAAGGAACAAAGAGATGCAAAAACGAATACAACAAAGCGCCGCTCGGCTTTAACCAAGAGCGGCGATTAAACTAAGGCATTGATATTTAATAATAAATATTGGTTCAAATTTCACCTGCGTAAGGTGGGCCTGCGTCGTTTTTGTTAGTACCCAGCGCTTCTTGTGCGCGCTGGTGCGTAAAATTCTTTGTTTCCAGCTTAAGGCGGGCATTCAGCCGCGCGCCTCTTTTTCAGCCATCATTGCCACCATCCAGGGTAGGCGGCACACCCACTAAATAAAATCGCGGTGGGGCGTATCCAGAAGTGATTTCGGACGCTTCCCAAGCGATAATCCGATTATATGCTGAACCCGCCCAATTGGTAAAACAAAGAATTGAAAACACAGGAAAAACCCAATCCCGACAGGGCTGTTTTGCTCGAAATTGACGAAAAACATCAAGACCAGCGATTGGACAACTTTTTGTGCAACGTGTGCAAAGGTGTGCCCAAAAGCCATGTGTTTAGAATTATTCGGTCCGGGGAAGTTCGCATTAACCGAAAGCGCGCTGAAGCAAAAACCAAGCTGTGTGTTGGTGATGTGGTGCGCGTACCGCCAATTAAGGTTGTTGAAAAACAAAATCTTGATTCACTTTCTTTAAGTGCTGGTTTAAATAAAACTCAGCTTTTAAAAGCTGCTGCTGACCTACCGATACTGTTTGAAGACGAGCATCTGTTGGTGGTGAACAAGCCGTCTGGCATGGCGGTTCATGGCGGCTCGGGTTCAAGTTTTGGATTAATTGAATGTATTCGTGCACTTAGGGCGGAAACTCATCAAGATTTGGAGCTTGTTCACCGAATTGATCGCGAAACTTCCGGAATATTGATTATTTCCAAAAAACGCAGTGCACTCAGAAAGTTACAAGAACAACTTAGAGCCAGGTCCTGGAAAAAATACTACAAAACCTTGGTGTTGGGTCATTGGCCAGAAGCTCTCCGGCAAGTCGATCTTCCATTGTTGAAAACACAGTCGGGCGAGAAAGAGGCCAGGGTTTTTGTGGATGAATCTGGTGATAAAGCCTGCACAAAGTTTAAGGTAATTCAGTGTTATAAATCATCTTATTCAAGCTTTACCTTAATTCAGGCTCAAATTTTGACCGGTCGAACTCACCAAATCAGAGTGCACACCAGTGCCAACAAGTTTCCAATTGCTGGCGACGATCGCTATGGCAATTTTGAAATGAACAAGCAGCTGGCCAGGCAGGGCTTGAAACGCATGTTTTTGCATGCAGCTCGCTTGCAACTTGTTCATCCCGCCACAAATGAAACTATAGTACTGGAGGCGCCTCTGGCTCCAGAATTAGATGGCTTTTTAAAATCGTTACAGGCAGTACAAAGCAGATGACCTACAAAATGGTGGTGTTTGACTGGGATGGCACCATACTCGACTCAACCGGTGCAATTACCCGTTCCATTCAGCGAGCCTGTCTTGATGCAGGGTTGCCCGACCCTGGCGAAGAAATTGCCTCTTATGTGATCGGGCTAGGCTTGAGCGACGCCTTGCGTCATGCCGCCCCTGGGGCCAACGAGGCCCAGATCGCCTTACTGGTTGAAAGTTATCGCAAGCATTATCTCAGTAAAGATCACGAGCTGGAGCTGTTTACCGGCGCCGTCCCCCTTCTGAAAGAACTGAATGAAATGGGGGTTATCTGCACTGTAGCCACCGGCAAAAGCAGGCAGGGCCTGAACCGTGCCATGGCCAATTCCGATACGGCCCGTTACTTTATGAGCTCGCGATGTGCCGACGAATGCCACAGTAAACCTCACCCCCAGATGATTCTGGAGTTGATGGAAGAATTCGACACAGACCCGGCTCACGTGGTCATGATCGGCGATACCACACACGATTTGAATATGGCCAATGCGGCTGGTGTGCATGCGCTTTCCGTTCAAACCGGGGCACATCCCCCCAAACTTTTGAACCAGGTGCCTCATTTGCAGTCTTTTCGTTCTATCAATGAATTGGCCCCATGGCTAATTCAAACCATCTCATCACGCTAATTTACTATGCAGCAAATTCAAGTATGTCAATCAAGTGATCTTGAAGAGGGCGGTACGGGTTACCGCTTCAGGGTGCTGTACAACAGCGAGGAAACCACCGCATTCATCGTGCGGGTTGATGACGAAGTCAGGTGTTTTTTGAATCGCTGTTCGCATGTGCCTGTTGAGCTTGACTGGAACTATGGCGAGTTTCTCGATGATTCGGGTCGAATTGTAGTCTGTGCAACGCACGGGGCCAGTTACGATGCCACCAATGGCAATTGCTTGGGCGGTCCATGCGACGGTAACCCGTTGGTGCGATTGAATGTCGAAGAAAAAGACGGTGCAGTGTACTGGACCCCGACCGACTTGATTACAGTACCAGCCGATGGTATCGAGGACTGAATATGAGTGATGAAAACAATCAATGGGAGCGCAAGCTCCTTGAAAAACTGGCCTCTGAAGCGCTGGTTGAGCAACGAAGAAAGCGTCGCTGGGGTATTTTTTTCAAGTTGATCGGTTTGGTGTACGTGGGCATTTTGATTGCCTCTGTATTGGGGCTTACAGCCACTCCCAGTCTTGAGGTCAGCCGCCATACCGCTTTGGTGGATCTCGATGGCGTCATCGCCAGCGATAGCCTGGCCAGCGCCGACCGAATCAACTCCAGCCTTCGCACAGCATTTGAAAGTGAAGGTTCAGTTGGCGTCATTCTTCGCATCAATAGCCCGGGTGGGAGTCCCGTTCAGGCAGGCCTGATCAACGATGAAATCAAGCGCCTGCGCGCTAAATATCCGGAAAAGCCTTTTTATGCGGTGGTGGAAGAGGTGTGTGCATCCGGTGGGTACTATGTTGCCGCGGCAGCCGATAAAATTTACGTCGACAAGGCCAGCTTGGTTGGTTCTATCGGTGTGGTGATGAACGGTTTCGGCTTCACAGGGACCATGGAAAAACTCGGTGTCGAACGCCGTTTGATTACCGCAGGTGAAAACAAGGGTTTCCTGGATCCCTTCAGTGAAGCAGACCCTTACCAGACTGAGTTTGCAAAGCAAATGGCAGAGGAAATTCATCAGCAATTTATTCAGGTCGTGAAAGAAGGCCGGGGTGAAAAACTGGCCCAAAACCCTGAGTTATTCAGTGGTTTGGTCTGGACTGGCGCCAAGAGTGTCGAACTGGGCTTGGCCGATGAGCTGGGTTCAATCGACACTGTCGCGCGTGATGTGTTGAAGGCGGAGGATATTCTGGACTACACCGAGCAGGATTCGTTTGCAGAGCGTTTTGCTGAGCGAGTAGGCGTGGTGTTTGGCCAAGGTGTTCGCAGTGTATTTCCAGAGTTTGGTGCACGCCAAACCCTGGGTTTTCAATAATTCGGTTTTAAACAGCTCAGGCTGACAGCCACAAAAACAGGCAAGGTGACTTGCCTGGGCTGGGCACTCTCTTTTTCCAGTGTCCCACCGTCTTCGTGTGGATTTGTTGCTCGTCGCCAGTCAAATCCCAGCCTATACATAGCAATGTCGAGTCTGAAAGTTGTTTCAGCAGCGCGTCTATCAGTTTTTCGTTTCTGAAAGGCGTTTCAATGACGATTTGAGTGCACTGTTGGGTCTTCGACTCCCGTTCGCTTTGCTTGATCCACGCATCGCGCTGCCCGGGGTCAAGGGGGGGATATCCGTAAAAGCGGAAGTTTTGACCATTCAAGCCGCTTGCCATCAATGCCAACAAAATAGAGCTTGGCCCAACCAAAGGATGGACTGGGCATTCCAGTCGATGCGCCAACGCAACAATTTCTGCTCCGGGGTCGGCCACGCCAGGGCAGCCTGCGTCACTCATCACCGCGATGGGGTCTCCAGCCTTGCATCGCTGAATAACATCATGGCGTTGCTGTGGATTCAATTGCGCAATTTCAAGTATTTGAAGGTCTCGAATGGCTACTGGCATATTGAATAGTCCCAGCGCAGCCCTGGCTGGTTTTGCGTTTTCCACCAACCAGGTGTTGCATTGCCGCACCAATGCCAGATCTGCCTCTAGCAAAGGCTGTTTTGGTGTTTTCTGGCTTAGTGGGCTTGGGACTAAATAAAGCATGTCAGGGTAGGGTCAGTTCGAATTGTCGAAGCGCGTTTGCCACTTCGATCAGGGGTAGTCCTATCAGCGCCGTCGGGTCACTCGATTCGATCCTTTTGAGTAGCGAAATGCCCAATCCTTCGCTTTTTGCAGAACCTGCGCAGTCGTAGGGCTCCTCCGCAATTAAATAACGTTCAATTTCAGCCGCGTTCAACGCCCGAAACTCCACAGAGGTGGGTACCGTAAATTCAATGGATTGAGACGTTTCCTTGCAGCAAATACAAACCGCGGTGTGGAACACAATTGTTTTTCCACTCATGCTGCGTAACTGTGCCCGAGCCCTGTCATGGGTGCCTGGCTTGCTAATCGCCACGCCATCCACGTCTGCCACCTGGTCTGATCCAATGACAATGGCGGCGGGGTGTTCGGCGGCAACTGCCATGGCTTTTTCCCTGGCCAGACGTTGGCAAGTATCCAGCGGAGATTCATTGGGTTCAGGTGATTCGTCAATTTGCGGCGATTCGCACCTGAAGTTGATTTGCAGGCGGGTCAGCAACTCGCGGCGGTACTTGGAACTGGAAGCTAGATACAGTGAACGGGTCATTTGAATAGCGCGCTGGCTTTGACAGATTACGTTAGGCAGAGTATTATCGCGCGTTTCCTGCTTTTCTTATCGGCATGCGCCAAAAAGGCCCATTAAAACAGTTTGATGAATTCGACGCGTGGTCGTTTTCTCGCTTGGGTGAAAGCATCCGCAGTGAAGATGTAAAGTTTGATTTCCCAAGATTGGCGAGCGATGAGAACATTCTGACCAGTCATGTCGAAAGTTGGGAAGTGTCCGGGCGAATCAACGCCAAGTCTGAAAGCGTTATCCGGTTCAAAGGCCGGTTTACCGCAGAGCTTTCTTGTGTAGTGTGTGATTCAGGTGTGCAGCACGCCATCGACTTTGATCGTCATTTGATTTTAATGACTTCCGAAGCTCAAGCTGATGGCTACGATGAAGACACACTAGATGAAGACACCGACGTTGTTGCATGCCCGGGTGCGATAAACTTGCGAGATTGGCTGGAAGACGAAATTTTGTTGGCATGCCCCATGTTCCCCAAGCATGACGCCTGCGCTGAAGAAGCGGGGCGAAGCTGGCGAGAAGAGGGTGCCGACCTTGAAGATACTGACGACCATCAGGATGACACTGCTGATGGCCCAACACAGGAAGTACAGCGTCCTTTTGCCAACCTGAGCGATTTGCTCAAGGGCAGCAAGAAGTAACACTTTTATACATGGAGCTTTAAAATGGCCGTTCAACAGAACAAAAAATCACCTTCGAAGCGTGGCATGCACCGCTCACACCAGAACCTGACAGCGCCAACCTTGTCCGCTGATTCTTCTTCCGGTGAAACACACCTGCGTCACCACATCAGCCCCAACGGCATGTACCGTGGCAAGAAAGTAGTAAAAACCAAAGCCGACGAGTAATTATTTACAAATCAAAAAGGCAACTGCAGTCATGTTGCCATGAAAACCAAAAGGTCTAAGAACGGATGGTTCGCATAGCGATTGATTGCATGGGTGGAGACCACGGTTTATCGGTCACCATCCCGGCCTGTTTGCGCTTTCTCAAGCAGCACCCCGATGTTCAGCTAGTGCTCGTCGGAAAGCAGGCTGAAATTGAAGCAGCTTTGGCCAAGAAAAAAGCGTTGGAGCATCCCCAAATCACCATTCGTCACGCCAGTGAAGTGGTTGAAATGGACGAGCCGCCAGCGCAAGCCTTGCGCAATAAAAAAGACTCATCCATTCGAGTGTGTGCCAACCTGGTGAAAGACGGGTTGGCGTCTGCGTTCGTCAGTGCGGGCAATACCGGAGCACTGATGGCTATTTCCCGTTTCGTGCTCAAAACCCTCGACAGTATCGATCGCCCGGCAATTGCATCGGCCTTGCCCAATATGAAAGGCAAAGGCACCCTGATGCTCGACCTTGGTGCTAATGTGGATTGTGAGCCGGCCCACCTGTTCCAGTTTGCGGTCATGGGATCGGCGTTCGTAAAAGGCACCGAGGGAATTGAAAAACCCACGGTGGGTTTGCTGAACATTGGTGAGGAAGTCATCAAGGGCAATGATGTAGTCAAAAAAGCTTCTGAGTTGTTGCGCGCGAGCGAGCTAAACTTCTATGGCAACGTGGAAGGAAATGATATTTACAAAGGCACCACCGACGTAGTGGTGTGTGATGGTTTTGTGGGCAATGTAGCCCTGAAAACCTCTGAGGGCCTGGCTCAAATGCTGGGTGACATTATCAAGACAGAGTTCAAGAGAGGCCTTTGGCCCAAAGTTGCTGCTGTTTTTGCAGCACCAGTGTTGCTTCGATTCAAAAAAAGGGTGGACCACCGCCGCTACAACGGAGCAGCGTTGCTTGGGCTTAAAGGGATTGTGATCAAAAGCCACGGCTCGGCAGACGCCTATGCCTTCTTCTATGCGATCAAGCGTGCTTACGATGCAGCAAACGGCAATTTGCTGGACAGTATCAGGCTCACCATGTCGCACTACGTGCCATTGGCCGCTCCGGCGTCTAACAGCACGCAAGAAGCTGCAGCGCTACCACCCGAGGCAAAACCAGACCAAGTGATTTGATGTCTCAATACAGTGCAATCCTTGGCACCGGCGCAAGCCTGCCAAGGCGTGCGGTTTCAAACCAAGAGTTGACCGAGTTTCTTGCCAACAAAGGCGTGGAAACCAGTGCAGAATGGATTGAAACGCGCACCGGAATCAAGCAAAGATACCTTTGCGAAGCCGATGAAACCAACTGTCAAATGGCCAGTAAGGCCGCTTTGCAAGCCTTGAATGCTGCAGGGGTGTTTCCCGATCAGGTTGACTTGATCGTTTTGGCGACCTCAACTCCCGACCAGGTTTTCCCATCTACCGCGTGTGCAGTTCAAGCTGAAATTGGCGCTAAAAAAGCAATGGCTTTTGATATTCAAGCCGTTTGCAGCGGCTTTGTCTATGCGCTGACTGTCGCTGATTCCATGATTCGTTCTGGTCAGGTCAGGAATGCGTTGGTTATTGGTTCTGAGGTATTTAGCCGCCTGATGGATTGGAGTGACCGCACCACTTGTGTGCTGTTTGGAGATGGTGCTGGTGCTGTATTTTTACAAGCCAGTGACGAGCCGGGTATTTTGGGCTGCAAGTTGCACTCCGACGGCACTCTGGGCTGTATTTTGAACACCACTGGTCGCATCGACGGCGGGAAAATTGTGGGTGATCCTTTTTTGCGCATGGATGGGCAAGCGGTGTTTCGTCAGGCTGTGTCGGTGTTGGGCAGCAATGCGCTTGAGTTGTTTGAAAGCCTGAATTTCAAGCTTGAAGACCTGGATTTCTTGGTGCCACATCAAGCCAATGTTCGAATTTTGCATTCGGTTGCCAAAAAACTGAAGCTTCCTGAAGAAAGGGTAGTGATCACAGTTGGCATGCATGGCAACACGTCGGCGGCGTCTGTTCCCTTGGCTTTGAACCACGCCGTAGAGCAAAAACAAATTAAAAAAGGCGATAACGTGTTGTTACAAGGTGTCGGGGGCGGTTTTACGTGGGGCAGTGTGCTCGTTCGCATGTAAAATAGCGCAAATTGCAAATTAGATGAATTCCTCGAAAATGACAAAAAAAATCGCCTTTCTGTTTCCTGGGCAGGGTTCGCAAGCCGTGGGTATGCTGAATGCATTCAAAAGCAATCAATTCACGGCCAGCGTTTACGCCACAGCAGCACTGGAGGCCGAGCAGGCACTGGGGCAAGACCTTGCAGCATTGATTGAACAAGGGCCGGCTGAATCACTCAACTTGACTACCAACACACAGCCAGCCATGTTGATGGCCGATGTGCTGGTTCTGCGCGCCTGGCTTGCTGCTGGCGGTGCCATGCCCAATTTGGTCGCAGGGCACTCTTTGGGTGAATACGCAGCGCTGGTTGCAGCGGGTGTTTTCAGTCTCTCCGAGGGTTTGGGGCTGGTTCGTATTCGTGCCCAAGCCATGCAAGAGGCTGTTCCTGTGGGGCAGGGTGGCATGGCCGCCATTCTAGGCTTGACCGATGAGCAGGTTAAGCAGGCTTGTCAGCAGGCTTGCGTGAATGGTGAAGTGGCTGAAGCCGTGAACTTCAACGCACCTAGCCAGGTGGTGATTGCCGGTAGCGCCCAAGGGGTGAAAACGGCTTGCGAGGCCGCCAAGGCATTGGGCGCCAAACGTGCCCTTGAGTTGCCTGTGTCCGCGCCTTTCCATTCCAGCCTGATGAAGCCAGCTTCCGTCAAATTGGCGGCTGCTTTGAGCAACACAAATTTCAGTACTCCATCAATGCCTGTGTACAACAACATTGATGTGGCTGTAGAATCCGATCCCGCAAGAATTCGTGATGCGCTGGTGCGTCAGGCCTATGGCCCGGTTCGGTGGGTTGAAACCATTCAAGCCATGACCACTGCCGGCACAACACTGTTTGTGGAATGTGGTCCAGGCAAGGTGTTGGCGGGTTTGGTGAAGCGAATCAGCGATGTACCTGTGGTCAATATTTTTGATCCGGACAGCATTCATGCGGCGCTTGGCGCCGAATAAAAGGATTAGCCGAATGACCATGTTTGATTTGACCGGAAAAGTAGCCTTGGTAACGGGTGCCAGTCGTGGCATAGGCCGTGAAATCGCCGTAACCTTGGGCCGAGCAGGGGCTACCGTGGTAGGCACAGCCACCTCTGAGGCGGGTGCAGCTGACATTTCTGAAGGTTTAAAGGCCGCAGGCGTAAAAGGTTTTGGTGCGGTACTTAATGTGACCGATACGGCAAATCTTGAACCCTTGTTTTCAAGAATTGCTGAAGAATTAGGGCCCTTGGCGATTTTGGTCAATAATGCCGGAATTACCCGTGACCAGCTCTCCATGCGCATGAAAGACGAAGATTGGGATGCGGTGATCGCCACCAACCTGTCTGCCGTGTTCAAGTTGTCCAAGCTGGCCATGAAACCGATGATGAAGGCACGTACTGGTCGTATGATCAACATCACTTCAGTGGTGGGCACAAGCGGCAACGCCGGGCAGGCCAATTATGCTGCGGCCAAAGCTGGCGTGGCGGGAATGACAAAAGCGCTGGCGCGTGAACTGGGAAGTCGCAATATCACGGTAAACTGTGTGGCGCCCGGATTCATCCAAACTGACATGACTGATGCACTGAACGAAACGCAAGTGGATCAGTTGAAGCAACAAATCCCGTTGGGTCGTATGGGGCAGGTAGGCGACATTGCTGCGGCAGTGCTATACCTGGCCAGCGATCAGGCGGGGTATGTAACTGGAACCACATTACACGTGAATGGTGGAATGTGGATGGGCTAATAGCAAGGCATTTAGAATATGATCTGTCATATCGCTTTGCTATTCTCACTCGATTTTATTAAAAACCCACGGAGGCTCCGTAATGGAAAACATTGAACAGCGCGTTAAAAAGATTGTGGCCGAGCAACTCGGCGTAAAAGAAGAGGAAATCAAGAACGAATCTTCTTTCGTAGATGATCTGGGCGCTGATTCCTTGGACACAGTGGAATTGGTCATGGCTTTGGAAGAAGAATTTGAAACAGAAATTCCTGACGAAGAAGCTGAAAAGATCACCACAGTTCAACAAGCGATTGATTACGTTAAGACAAACTCTAAGTCTTAATGGCTGAATTTGAAGGGGTGCGGAGGAAGCCTGCCTTCCTCGGCCCCTGCCTGTTCAAGCAAACATTGGATATAGGGAGGGCTTGTGAGCCGTAGACGAGTTGTTATTACCGGTTTGGGCATCATTAGCCCTGTGGGTAATTCTGTAAGCGAGGCTTGGACAAGCCTGACCCAAGGCAAATCTGGCATTTCGACCATTACCCGGTTCGAAACGGAAGCCCTGACAGCAAAAATTGCCGGCGAAGTCAAAGGCTTCGACGTGGCTGAATATATTCCCGGGAAAGAAGCTGCTCGAATGGATACATTCATCCATTATGGGCTGGCTGCAGGCATTCAGGCATTCAAAGACTCTGGTCTTGAAGTGACCGAACAAAATTCTGAAAGAATTGGCGTAAGCATTGGTTCCGGTATCGGTGGTTTGCCGATGATTGAAGACACGCACACTGATTTGATCAACAAAGGGTACCGCCGTATTTCCCCATTTTTTGTACCAGGTAGCATCATCAACATGATCTCCGGCCACATGTCCATTATGTACGGCCTGAAAGGTCCTAATATTGCCATGGTGACTGCGTGTACAACGGGAACGCATTCAATTGGTGAGGCTGCGCGAATTATTGAGTACGGTGATGCCGATGTCATGATTGCCGGTGGCGCTGAATCCACTGTTTCACCACTGGGCATCGGTGGTTTTGCTGCCATGCGTGCCTTGTCTACCCGCAATGATGACCCAACAGCTGCAAGTCGCCCCTGGGACAAAGACCGTGATGGTTTTGTTTTGGGCGAGGGCGCCGGTGTTCTGGTGCTTGAAGAATACGAGCATGCCAAAAAACGTGGCGCAAAAATTTATGGGGAAGTGGTGGGTTACGGCATGAGTGCCGACGCGAGCCACATGACAGCCCCGTGTGCGGATGGTGATGGTGCAGCGCGCTGCATGAAAGCCGCTTTGCGCAATGCCGGTATGAACGCCGATGATGTGAACTACGTGAATGCACATGGTACTTCGACTCCCTTGGGGGATGTAGCCGAAACCATGGCAGTCAAGCGTGCACTGGGTGATCACGCTTACAAAACTGTGGTGAATTCAACCAAAAGCATGACAGGTCATCTGCTGGGTGCTGCGGGTGGCATTGAAGCCGTATTCACTGCACTGGCCGTTCATCACCAGGTTTCGCCACCCACAATCAACTTGATTGAGGCTGGCGAAGGTTGCGATCTCGATTACTGCGCCAACACGGCCCGCGAGATGAACATCAAACTGGCCTTGTCTAATTCCTTTGGCTTTGGCGGTACCAACGGTACCTTGGCCATTGCACGGGTGTAACGGGGCGCTCCTTGTCAAACATTCGGTCGGGCAGCATGTTGAATGAATTTACATTCGCTGCCCGTGTTGTATCTGCCTCGCGCAAACCCGAAAAGCTTGTGTTCAACTTCACCTCGGAATGCGATTCAGACACATACGTTAAGTTTGATCCCCGGTTCTTTCTGATCCGCGCAATATCAAACGGACAGGAGCACCATCTGGTTTCTTTTTATCGGGCTTGGGTTTTGCCGTTCGGCATATTCCTGTTTTCACAACAATCTGCATTTTTGAAAGCCAGGGTGCTGTTTGTACCTGCTTCTTCACCGGCGTTTCGTAAGCTGCGTGTTTTGGCGTGTCGGCTACAGTCGCATGAAAACGCCGAAAACCCTTCACTTTCCAGTTATTTTTGGAGGATGAATGTCCTCCGATAAAGACGATGATCTGTTGATCGTTCAGCGCGTTCAGGCGGGTGACAAACTCGCATTCAACTTGTTGGTGAACAAATACCACAGGCGAGTGGCCCGCTTGCTCACGCGCATGGTTCGCAATCAGGAAGACATTGAGGATGTGGTTCAGGAAACATTCATCAAGGCTTACAGGGCCATCGGTAATTTCCGGGGTGACAGCGCCTTTTACACCTGGATCTACCGCATTGCCATTAATACCGCCAAGAATTTGTTGGTGACGCAGGGACGGCGTCCTTCTACCCTGAAAGAATCAAATGACGGGGACAGTGAAACTTTTGAAGACAATGCTGCTCTTAGTAACATTGATACGCCGGAATCGCTCTACCAAACCAAGCAGATCGGTGAAGCGGTCAATGAGGCCATGGCGGCGTTACCCGAAGAGTTGCGATCTGCAATTGTCATGCGCGAGATTGATGGCCTGAGTTACGAAGAGATTGCCGCGGCAATGGATTGCCCAATCGGCACGGTTCGATCCCGAATCTTCCGTGCGCGAGAATCCATTGCGGCAAAAATCAAACCTTTGTTGGAACCCAAAGGCAGTAAGCGTTGGTAAACCGGTGAGTGTAGAAATGAACAGAAACGAACAAATTTCCGCGATGTTGGACGGCGAGCTTGATGAAGCTGAGCTTAAACGCTTGCTTGGCGCCATGGGTGCCGAAGAGGCCCAGACCTGGCAGGGTTATTGCGCGGTGGGCGACTTGATTCGTTCAAGCGAGATGATCGCATTTCACTCGCCAGATTTGGTGGGGCGCATTTCGGCAAGTCTGGAAAACGAGCCCACAGTGGTTGCGCCAGTTCTGGCTGCTCAAATGGGCCGTCAAACTGCACTGCAGCGCGTATTTGCCGCTGGGCGTTCGCGTCGTTTGCTGGCTTCGGTGGCTGCCGTGGGATTTTTCAGTTTCGCATTGAACCAAGCCATCCCACCCTTGGATAGCCAGGTACAAATGGTTCGGACACAGGCTGTCGAAAATACATTTACCGATGAAGAGTTGGCACTTTGGCAAGAATATTTCATGGCTCATCAACAGAACAGCATTCGAGGCGGATTGTCGGGTGTGTCGCCAATAGCCAGGGTAGAAGCAGACCGTCCGATGCTGGATAACACCGAAACCATTATCGTGAACAACTCTGGCGCTGGTGAATGGATGAATGTGTGGGAACCTTCCCCTTATAGCACCGATCCCAGTGTTGAGTTCAATTATGTTTCATCCCGCCGCTAAGTGACATTGAAACTATGAAGATGTACCGCCCGTTTCACTTTGCCAAACATGTTGCAACCGGCGTTTTGTTGGCTTCGGTCGCTTTCGCTGCGCACGCGGATCAAAGCCTGTGGAGTTTGGTGTGGGCTAGCCACGATCAAGCCAAATCCTTGAGCTATTCGGGGTTGCTGATCACCGAATCTGGCAAACACTCTCAAACCAGCAAGCTTTTGCATCAGGCAACTGCAGGTGGTGAGTTCGAGGTGCTTGAACGACTCGACGGTCAGCCTGCAAAGTGGATTCGGCACAACGATCAAATTCAATGTGTGATCCCCGATCGTAAAATGATCCTGACTGAGCGTCGCCATACCTCGATTGCATTTCCCAGAGTGCTGGCCGGGGCGGACGGTTCCAATTCCCTTGAAAAGCTATACACAATCAGTGAAATGCCAGGTCGCCGTGTTGCGGGCCGTGCGGTGCGTGTATTGAAGTTGACCCCGAAAGATGATTTGCGTTACGAATATAGGCTTTACGTCGATCGCGAAAACAAGCTTTTAATGCGCTCGGAGCTGTATTCTCCGCAGGGTGAGGTGCTTGAAAACGTGGGGTTTAAGGAAATATCATTTGAACCGGCACTGATAGAAAATCCCTCGTTGGCCAAGGCAGGGCCTGGGTGGCGAACCAGTAGCACAGAGGTGCGTACACTGACCCCCAGCGAACTGACCTATGATCTTCCAGACATCGCATTTGGATTCAAGAAGGCTGACACGGTTTGCAGGGTGAAATCCAAGGACGATCAGATTCATCAAACCGTTTATTCGGATGGTTTGTCTACATTGTCAGTGTTTGTTCAGAAAATACAAGCCAGTCACTCAATGCCGCAAGTGCCTATGAGCCACGGTGCAGTGATGTCGAAGTCTGAAACTCAGGGCCAGCACCTAGTAACAGTGCTGGGTGAAGTGCCCGAGAAGACCTTGGGACTTTTTTTAAAGTCCGTTCGTTGGAAGTCTCAATAACAAGGAAATTTTTAAATGAGATCTGAAGTGTTGAATTCCCGAAATTTTGTATGGATGGCCTTTTTTTTGCTGGCCACATTGCTTTTTGCAGGCTCGATTCCAGCCCATGCCCAAGCCAACTCACGCGGCTTGCCCGACTTTTCCGATTTGGTGGATCGCGTTGGTCCCGCTGTGGTCAATATTCGCACCACCCAAAAAGTAAGCCAGAACCCTCAGGGCTTCCCCGGTTTTCCGGGTATGGATCCCAATGATCCGTTTTTCGAGTTTTTTCGCCGCTTCATGCCTCCAGGCACGCCGATGCCAGGACAGCCGGGCCAAGCACCTCGTGGAGGCCAGCAGGCCCCGGAACGTGAAGTACCGAGTGGTGTAGGCTCAGGTTTTGTAATCGATTCAGACGGCTACTTGCTGACCAATCACCATGTGGTAGATGGTGCTGAATCAATTATTGTGACTTTCCCTGATAAGCGTGAATTCAAGGGCAAGGTGATTGGTTCAGACCAGCGCACTGATGTTGCTTTGGTGAAAATTGAAGGCAAGAACCTTCCATTTCTGAAAATTGGCAACGTGAACAACACCAAGGTAGGTCAATGGGTGGTTGCGATCGGTTCACCTTTTGGTCTCGAGAATTCAGTGACCGCGGGTATTGTGAGTGCCAAAGGCCGCGATACGGGTGAGTATTTGCCGTTTATTCAAACTGACGTGGCTGTCAATCCCGGCAACTCTGGTGGCCCACTGTTGAATCTTGATGGCGAAGTGATTGGCATCAACTCCCAGATTTACAGCCGCACTGGCGGTTTCATGGGTATTTCTTTTGCCATTCCAATTGATGAAGCCATGCGTGTGGCCAAGCAATTGCGTGAGAACGGCAAAGTAAGTCGCGGGCGTATCGGCGTTGGAATCGGAGAGGTGGACAAAGACGTGGCCAAGGCTTTGGGACTAGATTCCGCTGTGGGTGCCTTGGTGGGGTCTGTTGGCAAAGACAGCCCAGCCGACAAAGCGGGTGTAATCGCTGGTGACATTATTTTGCGCTTTGATGGCAAGAAAGTGGAGAAGGCCTCGGATTTGCCACGAATAGTGGGTGAAACCAAGCCGGGTAGCAAAGTTAATATGGTTTTGTGGCGCAAAGGTGCTGAGAAAACTGTGTCAATTACAGTGGCAGAATTTGAAACTGAGGCTGCAAAGCCAGCGGCGGCACCTGCTGAAAAACCAAAACCAGTTGAGGCTGACAAACTTGGCTTGACCGTGACCGATCCAACCGCTCAGGAAAAGTCGACTTTGAACCTGGCTGGCGGTGTGGTGGTGCGCAATGCTGTCGGTATGGCCGCAGCGGCGGGCATTACGGCGGGTGACGTAATTCTGCGAGTGGGTCGAACCGACATCACCTCGGCCAAGCAGTTTGCCGATCTGGTGAAGGCGATTCCAAAAGGACAGGCAGCCCCAATGTTGGTGCGGCGTGGAGAGAACTCTTTCTTCGTGGTACTGACACCCTGAGCCTTTAGTTCTGAACAACTCGATAGGCCTAGCGAAATATGCTGTAAAGCAAGGCCTGATCGGGTAAAATGAGACGTTACCGAAATTCTCAGGGGGCCAAGCAGCCCCCTTTTTAATGATGCAAATGCAGCACATACGCAATTTTTCGATCATCGCCCACATTGATCACGGGAAATCCACGCTTGCCGACCGCTTGATTCAAAAATGTGGTGGTTTGAGCGACCGGGAAATGGATTCTCAAGTGCTTGATTCGATGGACATTGAGCGAGAGCGTGGCATCACGATCAAAGCGCAGACCGCAGCGCTCACGTACAAAGCCAAAGACGGCAACACCTATTTGCTCAATTTGATTGACACTCCGGGGCACGTTGATTTTTCTTACGAGGTAAGCCGGTCATTGTCAGCCTGTGAGGGCGCTTTGCTGGTTGTTGACGCCTCGCAGGGCGTAGAGGCCCAAACCGTGGCCAATTGCTACACAGCCCTGGACCTGGGTGTTGAAGTATTGCCCGTCTTGAATAAAATTGATTTGCCACAAGCCGACCCTGAAAATGCCAAATCAGAAATTGAAGATGTGATTGGTATTGATGCTTCGGAGGCCATTGCCATTTCCGCAAAAACCGGTCTCGGCGTGGACGATGTGCTGGAGCTGATCGTCAACAAGGTGCCACCTGCTCGCGGCAGTCGCGATGCACCTTTGCAAGCCTTGATTATCGACAGCTGGTTTGATAACTATGTGGGTGTGGTGATGTTGGTTCGCGTGATCAATGGTGTACTCAACCGCAAAGACAAGATCAAGCTGATGGCCACAGGCGACACTTACATTGCCGACGACGTGGGTGTGTTTACGCCCAAGTCGGTTGCGCGTGAATCGCTGTCTGCTGGCGAAGTGGGGTACATCAACGCGGGTATCAAATTACTTGAAAGCGCCAAGGTGGGCGACACAGTGACCTTGGCTGGCAAGCCTGCTGATAAACCCCTGCCAGGTTTCAAGGAAGTGCAGTCGCAGGTTTTTGCTGGTTTGTTCCCTGTGGAATCAAATCAATACGAGGCCTTGCGTGAGGCCTTGGACAAACTGCGTTTGAACGATGCCGCCCTGAATTACGAGCCTGAAGTGTCTCAGGCTTTGGGCTTTGGTTTCCGTTGCGGGTTTCTGGGCATGTTGCACATGGACATTGTGCAGGAGCGCCTGGAACGCGAATTTGACATGGACTTGATTACGACTGCCCCCACGGTGGTGTATGAAATCAAGCAGCGCGATGGCACCATACTTCGCGTAGACAATCCTTCGAAAATGCCTGATCTGAGCCGCGTCGATGAAATTCGTGAACCGATTGTGATTGTGAATTTGTTGATGCCCCAAGAGTATGTGGGATCGGTGATGACGCTGTGTACTGGGCGGCGTGGTACGCAAACCAATATGGTTTACCACGGGCGGCAGGTGCGCATTACATTTGAGATGCCCATGGCCGAGATCGTTCTCGACTTTTTTGACAAGTTGAAGTCGACCTCGCGTGGTTATGCATCTATGGACTATGCATTCAAGGAATACAGGCCAGCAGACATTGTGAAAGTAGACATGCTGATTAACGGTGAGAAAGTGGATGCCTTGTCGATCATGGTTCACCGAAGCAATGCGGTTTACCGAGGCCGAGCAGTGGCGGGCAAAATGCGGGAAATCATTTCCCGTCAAATGTTTGATGTGGCCATTCAGGCGGCAATTGGCGCCAACATTATTGCCCGTGAAACTGTAAAAGCCCTGCGTAAAAACGTATTGGCCAAGTGCTACGGGGGTGATATTTCACGCAAGAAAAAACTGTTGGAAAAGCAAAAGGCAGGCAAGAAACGCATGAAGCAGGTCGGTAACGTGGAAATTCCGCAAGAAGCGTTTTTGGCTATTCTCCAAGTGGAAGACAAATAACAATGAATTTTTCCCTTATTTTGTTTTTGCTGGTGTTGTTCACCGGCTTTTTCTATGTGCTTGATGTGTTTGTGTTCAAGCCAAAACGAAAAATAGCTGCAGAGCAAGCCTTGGCTGGTGCGGGGGGCAATGCCAACCTGAACGGTGATGCTGAAAGGCGAATTCGTCAGCAGTACATGAAGCAGCCATTGTGGCTGGAATACAGCGCAAGCTTTTTTCCAGTTATTTTGTTTGTGTTTGTGTTGCGTTCGTTTGTGGTGGAGCCGTTCAAAATTCCATCGGGCTCGATGATTCCAACTTTGCTGATTGGCGACCTTATTCTGGTGAACAAATTCACCTACGGTATTCGCTTGCCAATCGTCGATAAAAAAATCATTCCAATTAACGATCCTCAGCGTGGCGATGTCATGGTGTTTCGTTACCCGCTTGACCCCTCCCTTGATTACATCAAGCGCGTGGTGGGCGTGGGTGGTGACGTGGTGGAATATCGAAACAAGAAGCTGTCTATTAATGGTCAGGTGCTACCAGTGAAAGAACTGGACAAGTACTACGACCCCAATAATTTTTCTTATTCACTGCAATTTCAGGAAACCCTGGGCGGTAAAAAACACCTGGTATTGAACGATGAAGATGCGCCGCCCTACGTGATTGGTGCGCAGTCGTTCAAGAATCGGGACAACTGCAAATACGATGTCACAGGCTTTCGCTGTGTGGTACCGCAGGGGCATTATTTCATGATGGGCGACAACCGGGACAACTCAAGCGACAGTCGCATCTGGGGCTTCGTCTCGGATGAGCAAGTGGTTGGTAAGGCATTTTTGGTGTGGATGAACTTCAATGACTTTTCCCGAATTGGCTTGTTTCATTAAAGCCAGCCTGGAGGTATTGAGTGGATAGTTCAAAGTATTCAAGTCTTGAAGCTGCATTGGGGTACTCGTTCAAAGACCAGGCCTTGCTTCACCTTGCCTTAACACATCGCAGCTACAGCAGCCATCACAACGAGCGTCTGGAATTTCTGGGTGACAGTGTACTGAACTGCGCCGCTTCCATTTTGTTGTTTGAAACGCATCCCGACATGGATGAGGGCAAAATGTCGCGTGTGCGGTCGCATCTGGTTAAACAAGACTGCTTGGCCATGGTGGGTCGCAATCTGTTGCTCGATCAGTATTTGTTTCTGGGGGCGGGCGAGCTTCGCAGTGCGAAAACCATCAAGGACAGCATTGTTGCCGATGCACTTGAGGCCCTTTTTGGTGCCATTCTTCTGGATTCAGGCTTTGAGGCCGCACGCGATTGCGTGGTGCGTTTGCTCAAGCCGGTGATGCTAGAAACTCCAATCGAGTCCATGGGCAAAGACCCCAAAACCCGCCTGCAGGAACTGCTGCAGGGCAAGCGCATGAAACTGCCAATATACCGTGTGTTGGTAGAGGGTGGAACCTCAGCCAGTCCCGAGTTCAGTGTGGAATGCGCAGTTGAAGACCTTGAAATTACCAAGGTTGGGCAAGGGCATTCTCGCCGGGTGGCTGAGCAGCACGCCGCGCAAGCGGTGCTTATCGAATTGCTTGAACGGGAGTATTCTGACCCCAATCAAGCCAGCAGGAGGCAATGACATGGCCGAATCAAAATGCGGCGTGATTGCCGTGGTGGGGCGCCCCAATGTGGGCAAGTCCACCCTCATGAATGGAATGATCGGCGAGCATTTGTCGATCACCTCCAGCAAACCGCAAACCACCCGTCACCGGGTGCTCGGTGTAATGACTGAGACCATTAAAGATGTGCCCACCCAGTTTATTTTTGTGGACACGCCTGGATTTCAAACCAAGCATTCCAACGCCTTGAACAAAACCATGAACCGAGCCGTGCTGACTGCATTGGCTGACGTGAATGTAATTTTGTGGGTGATTGAGCAGGGCAAGTTGACCCCGGCCGACATGAAGGTACTGGAGCTTTGCCCCAAGGGCGTGCCGCTTGTGGCCGTTGTGAACAAGGTCGATTTACTGGAAAAGAAAGCCGAGATGCTGCCTTTTCTTCAAAAGGTAAGTGGGCAACGTAATTTTGATGCAATTGTGCCTTTGAGTGCGCAGGCCATTAAAAATCTGGATGCGCTAAAAGAAGCAGTGTCAGCCTTGTTGCCCGAGCAACCTTTCTTTTACGACGAAGACACGCTGACCGATCGTCCGGAAAAGTTTCTTGCGGCAGAGCGTATTCGGGAGAAGCTGTTTCGTTTGGTGGGTGATGAGTTGCCGTACACCTGCACGGTGGTGATCGATAAATTCGAAATTGAGGAAGGTCGAAGGGTTATCTATGCCTCGATCCTGGTAGATCGCTCTTCCCACAAAGCCATGATTATTGGCAAAGGTGGCGAGAAACTGAAACGAATTGGTTCGGAAGCACGGCAGGACATGGAACGTTTGTTTGGTGGCAGCGTGCATCTTGAAACCTGGGTGAAAGTGCGCAGCGGTTGGGCGGACAATGCAAGCCTGCTTCAAAGTCTGGGGTATGAATAACACTCGATCTACCACTGATTTTGCCTATGTACTGCACAGTGTGCCGTACAAGGAAACCAGTTTGATTGTTGAGCTATTTTGTAAGGAGCACGGGCGTTTGCCAGTGGTGGCGAAGGGCGCCAAAAGGCCGCATTCAGGTTTGCGAGCGGTGTTGGTTAGCTTTCAGCCACTTTCAGTTCGTTTTACCGGCAAGTCAGAAGTCAAAACCCTGATGCAAGCCGAGTGGCTGGGTGGTTTGATGTCGCCAGATGGCAAAGCTTTGTTTGCTGCTTATTATCTGAATGAATTACTGATGCGCGGTTTGAGCCGCGAGGACACGCACCCAGATTTGTTCGAGTTGTATCAAAACACCTTATTGGGTTTGGCTGGTGGCGATGACATGAATGTGTGTATTCGCCAGTTTGAGGTGGGCTTGCTTCAATCCTTGGGATACGGCCTTGATTGGCAGCAGGACAGGACTGGCGTAGCAATTGATCCTGAGCGTCACTACGTGTGGCAAGACCAGGAGGGTTGGTCTCCCTCAGACGGGGGAAATGTAAACAATTCGACGAGTAGCAGCGTTGAGCAGATGGTCCAGGGATTGTGGATTGCTGAAATTCAGAATGGCATTTGGTCAAAGTCTGCTGCGAGTGCCTTAAAACCGATTACCCGCAAACTGTTGATGACGCACATCGCGCCCAACGGTTTGATGTCTAGAGTCTGGATGGAGCATTTGTTAAGAGCATGATTGAACTCGGTGTAAACATTGATCACGTGGCCACGATCCGCCAAGCCCGCAGGGGGCATGAGCCCGATCCATTGCGGGCTGCTCTGCTGGCTGAAGAATATGGCGCGGATGCCATCACCGTGCATGTTCGTGAAGACAGGCGCCACATGCAGGATGACGATGTGCGAAGAATTCGGCCTTTGATCAGTACGCGTATGAATTTTGAGTGTGCGGTGGTTGAGGAAATGATTCGCCTGGTCGAGGATGTAAAGCCTCAGGACGTGTGCTTTGTGCCTGAACGCCGGGAAGAAGTGACGACCGAGGGCGGCCTGGATGTGATTGGTGGTTTTCACCTGATCGCGCCTGCTGTGGCACGTTTGAAAGACCAAGGAATGAGAATTTCGCTGTTCATTGACCCAGACTTGGATCAAATCGAGGCAGCCTTGAAATGCGGCGCGGACGCGATTGAGTTGCACACTGGGCGATATGCCCACGCGCTGGGATCTGCGGTTGAGCTCGAGCTGTCCAGAATTCGGAAGTCGGCCAATTTTGGGGTGGCCGAGGGCCTACGAGTGAATGCAGGGCACGGCTTGAATTACGACAATGTGCAACCAGTGGCCGCGATTGAAACCATTTCAGAGTTGAACATTGGTCATAGCATTGTTGCCAATGCGGTGTTCATGGGTTGGGAAGGCGCAATCAAGAAAATGAAAGAGCTTATGATTTCAGCAAAATTGGATGCAATTCGGCCCCGATAGACGAAAATAGGTTTAATTGCCTCGATGATAGATGACATTCTTGGTTTGGGTTGTGACATTCTTGAGGTGGATCGGCTTGAGGGTTTGTTGCGCAAGGGCAGGGATGTGTTTATCAAACGCGTGCTGACTACAGCAGAGATTGATGAATACGAACGCCGATCCGACAAATCAGCCATTCGAGGAACCTTGTTTGTTGCAACACGCTATTGCGCCAAAGAAGCTTTTTCCAAGGCCATGGACACAGGAGTGGGTGCCCATTTTTCGTTCCAGGATTTGTCAGTGTTGAATAGCGATTCCGGGGCACCCGTTTTGGTCTATTCCGAACGTCTCGAGAATTGGTTACAGTCCCGCAGGGCTCAGGCAAAAATTTCAATCAGTGATGAACAAAATTACGTGATGGCAACGGTAATTTTATATTCAAAACAATAAATTACATTAAGGAATTCATTCAATATGCTAGGTCCATTCATCATTGGTTTGACGGGTTTGACTTTGTCCAAAGAGGACATTGCACGTATTCAAAACCCGGCCGTTGGCGGACTTATTCTTTTCACGCGGAACTTTGAAAGCAAAGCGCAACTCATTGATTTGGTAGAATCTATTCGCTCAAACGGCGGTTTGAGCAAACCTGTTTTCGTGGATCACGAGGGCGGCAGAGTACAGCGTTTTCGGAACGGTTTTACTGCAATTCCGTCGATGCGCCAAATTGGACAGCGTGCCGAAACTGATTTTGATGATGCAGTGCTTTTGGCCCGTGAGGCAGGCTTTGTCATGGCCGCCGAATTGCGCGCCTGTGGCATTGACATGAGTTTTGCGCCCGTACTGGACCTGGATTGGGGCAATAGTGAAATTATTGGTGATCGCTCGTTTGGCAAAGACGCCAGAATGGTTTCCCGCCTATCCTCGGCTTTGATGAATGGTATGGCTTTGGCTGGCATGCAGGCCTGTGGAAAACATTTTCCCGGTCATGGTTGGGTGAGTCTGGACAGCCATTTGGCTTTGCCTCACGACAATCGCCCTTTGAATGAAATTTTGAAGGTGGACGCGCTGCCCTACCAATTGAATTCGACCCTGAACATGGCCAGCATCATGCCGGCTCACGTGGTGTATTCCGAAGTGGACCCTATGCCAGCGTGTTTCTCCAGCTTCTGGATTCAGGAGGTGTTGAGGGTGAAGTTCAGCTTTGACGGTGCAGTGATCAGTGATGACCTGGACATGGTGGGGGCGCATGGAGTGGGGGATATTCGTGCCCGAGCAAGCGCTGCTTTGCAGGCGGGTTGTGATGCCGTACTGGCTTGCAACAACTTCGATGACATTGACACTTTGGTTAATAAACCAGTGCCCGAAGTTTATGAAAACAGGGAAGTAAGAAGCCGTCGCCTGAGTCGTTTGCTATCCGGGCAATCGGTGAATTGGGACGATCTGCGTCAGAGTTATGTGTACCAGGCCGCAATTGACAGAATAAGCAATGCCTGAATCACTATTCGTTAAAAAAAGCCGCCAGTGTTTTGACTGGCGGCTTTTTTAATTCAGGACACTGAAAGTGTTTACTTGACCTTGGCACCTGACAACAGTTTGCCCTGGTACTCTTCCCACTTGTCGTTGATCATTTTCTGCTCAAGCTGCGGGCGAATTTCCTCAAGCTTGGGTGGGGTGGCCTGACGGGTATCGGCCAATAGAATGACGTGGTAACCAAACTGGCTCTTCACTGGGGTCTTGGTGTATTCGCCTTTCTTCAGGCCGACCATGGCTTGAGAAAACTCGGGCACAAAGCTGTTGGGGTTGGCCCAATCAAGGTCACCACCATTGGGTGCTGAACCGGGATCTTTGGACTTCGCCTTAGCGATGTCTGCGAATTTTCCGCCTTTGCCCAACTGGTCGATAATTGCTTTGGCTTCGGCTTCTTGCTCAACCAGAATGTGGCTGGCGCGGAACTCGCTGCCGCCCATCATTTTGGCAATTTCAGCATATGCGGTTTCGACTTCTTTGTCGGTCAGCTTGGTGTTCTTGTAAAAGTCTTCACGCAATGCATTGGCCAAAATGGCCTGATTCATCATTTGCACCTGATATTTCACTTCAGGGCTGCTTCCCAAGCCTTTCTTCACGGCTTCCTGCTTCATCACTTCCTGATTGATCAGTTCTTGACGAATGGTGGCGCGCATTTCCGGTGAGGCAGCCTGGCCGCGCTTTTCCTGCTCGGCCATGATGAAGTCAACCAGCGCGCTTGGAATGGACTGACCATTCACCACAGCGGCGTTTTGAGCATGCACGGGGGTGCCCAGAACCATTACGGCGGCCAGGCAAGTTGCTTTCAGGGTGGTTTTCAACATAACAAAATAACCTTGTGTCTCAGAGAGTTAATACGGATGACTTTGGCTGCCATTCATTCATGCGTCTTCGGTGGAGTCCTCAGTGGAATCAATAGCCAAGGCGTGGATTTCTTTTTTCATCCATTCTGCCAAAGCATCATACACGAGACGATGGCGCGCTAATGTTCTCAGCCCATTGAAGCGTGCAGACTTCAGTTTGACCCGGTAATGCCGCCCGCCAGACTTGGCACCTTCATGCCCCGCATGTAGGTGAGATTCATCAATGACTTCCACTTCGGCATCGAGTGCAGTTTCAAGGCGCTGTTTGATGTCTTCACTAGTGACCATGGATTACTTGGCCTCGCTGTTTTGTTCATTGGGTTGTTTCATGTGTTTCGACATGTAAAAGCCTTGCCCAAACACGAAGATCAGGGTGGCCCCCAAAGAGCCGAATAATTTGAAGTCCACCCACACCTCAGTCGAGAAGGAGTAGGCAACCGCAATGTTCAAAACGGCCATCACGACAAAAAAGCTGACCCAGGCCCACAATAAATTCACCCATGCATGGGGCGGCAGCTCAACCTGGCCTTTCATCATCAATTCAATCGGATTTCGCTTGAAGGCATATGCAATCAGGAAACCTGCTGCCATGGCCAGGTAAAGAACGGTGGGTTTCCACTTGATGAAGGTTTCATTCTGCAAAATCAATGTGGCCCCGCCAAACACGGCGATCAGGATCAGGCCGATCCACTGCATGTTCTCTACCTTTTTGCCGGTGGCTTTCTGGTAAATAATTTGCAGCACTGTGGCCAGAATGGCGACCACTGTGGCGAGCAAAATTGGCAATTGTGCTGTTTGTACTTCTGCATTGGAAATACTGCCCAGAATGGGCTCCAGCATGGCTTGAGCCTGTTCGGGGTTGCTGCCAGCCCATTTGAAGCTGACGAAAAACAGAACAATCGGTAGAAAATCGAGTAACAGTTTCATGTTGTAGTTGTAGTGTAGTTAAGCCGATGAGTCTGATGCAAAGGGTTCAAACGCCAAGCTGACCGAGTTGATGCAGTACCGCAGGCCAGTGGGTGCGGGCCCATCTTCGAACACGTGCCCCAAATGGGAATCGCATATCTTACAGGTCACCTCGGTGCGAACCATGCCGTAGCTGCGGTCTGTGTGTTCTTCAATGTTGTCAGGGTTCAACGGTGCAAAGTAGCTGGGCCACCCACAGCCAGAGTCAAATTTTGTGTCGGACGCAAACAAAGGTGTGGAACAGCAAATGCAGCGGTATATGCCGGGTTCGTGATGATCCCAGTATTGTCCGGTGAAGGCGCGCTCGGTGCCTTTTTTTCGGGTGACTTCAAAGCTCGTGGGCGTGAGCTCTTCCCGCCATTGGGCCTCTGTTTTCACTATTTTTTCTGTCATGGTCTTGGTCTCCGTAATTCATGACGAACAGCTCAGCACCAGCGATTTGGCCCAGTCGGGTGGCTGTGCCGTGTAGTCGCCTGGCAGTGACGCCGCATTGTAAGGGTCAGACAACGCCGCAAACAATCGGTTCACCTCAGCAAAATCACCTTTTTGCGCTTGCTCAATCACGTGCTGTAGCAGGTGGTTGCGCAGCACGAACGCCGGGTTGGTCTGATCCAGATTTATTCGCCAGGCTTCCACGCTGGAAGTCGGCTGGCTTGTTGCTTTTAGCCATTCGTTCAGCCACAGCTTTGAGTTGTTCAGCTGCGCTTCATCGCCCAAAGCCAGCGGGAAAAAGGGGCTTTGCTGCCAGCTGGCGAAGTTTTCTTCCAAAGTGGCTGTCGGGTTCAGTGCAGAAATTGATCTAAAAAACCGGGTGAAATCCAGCGTGTGTTCGTGCATGAATTTCAGGGTGTTTTCAATCAGGGTGTCTACGGCATCGCCTTGCTCATGGGCCAAGCCCAATTTGCGTGCAAACAGGGTGCTGTGCTCTGCATGGAAAACATCTGCAAAGCCATCCAGCAGGTTTTGAAGCGTCTCTTTGCTGTCAGGGATCAGTGGGCTCAGGGCCTGGGCCAAGGCATACAAGTTCCAGTGGGCAATTCTGGGTTGGTTGTGGTAGCTGTATCGCCCTTGGTGATCGGAATGGTTGCAAATGTGGTCAATGTCGAAACCGTCCATGAAGCCATAGGGACCATAGTCGATGGTTAAACCCAGCAAGCTCATGTTGTCGGTGTTCATGACCCCATGACAAAACCCCACTGCCTGCCACTGGGCCGCCATGCGTGCTGTACGCGTTATCACCATGCCCAGCCACTGTAGCAAGCCAGCGTGGAAACTGGTTTCAGTGTCGCCCAGGTCAATGTCGGGGTGATGTTGTTCAATGTGCCAGATCAACAGGTTGCGCAAAGCATCCAGCTGATTGGTGTAGCAAAAGAATTCCACATGACCAAACCGCATGAAACTCTCGCTGACGCGGCAAACCACCGCGGCAGTTTCGGTTGTTTCCCGAAACACGGGGTCAACGCTGGCGGTCAAGCTGAGCGCACGTGTGGTGGGTATGCCAAGCGCATGCATGGCTTCAGACGCCAAATATTCACGAATAGAAGAACGAAGAACCGCCCGGCCATCGGCGTGGCGGGAGTAGGGCGTGGGGCCGGCACCTTTAAGCTGTAGCTGGCGGTATTGTTTGCCCTTGCGAATTTCTGCAATCAGCAGTGCACGGCCGTCGCCAAGTTGTGGCACAAACTGGCCGAACTGGTGGCCGCAATACACGCTGGCTCGGCTTTGATAACCGGGAAACGGCGTGTTGCCAGAAAGAACATCAATACCCTGTGCCTGGTTTAATTCTTCCGCATTTAACCCCACCTCATTGGCCAAGGCCGTATTCAGGTGAACCAGGCTGACTTCTGTGCGAAGGGGCGTGGCGGGCACTTCGGCAAGATATGGCGCACCTAAACTTGCGTATTCTTGAACCAAAATAGAATCGTGATTATGAAACAAAGGGCGGTCCTGAAGTATAGTTTCGTTAAACAACCCCACCATTGTAGTCGGGGAAGGCCGCAGAACAAACGTAATACCTGGAGGAGAGAGCGCAAATGCAAGGTTTGATGATGAACATGCCCCTGTTGATTTCATCGGTGATGGAACACGCAGAGCGGCACCACCCACATGTTGAAGTTGTGTCACGCCGCACGGAAGGCGATATTCATCGGACCACCTACGGCGAAGTGGCCAAACGCACCAAGAAACTGGCCAATACCCTGACCAGCCTGGGTGTTCAACAAGGTGAAAACATTGCCACTTTGGCCTGGAACGGCTATCGCCATGTGGAAATTTACTATGCGGTGTCAGGCATGGGTGCAGTGGTGCACACCTTGAATCCACGCCTGTTTCCCGAGCAACTGGTTTACATCATCAACCATGCGAAAGACACCATGGTGTTTTTCGACAGCACCTTTGCGCCATTGATCAAAGCAATTGCGCCAGCATGCCCAACCGTGAAGCGCTGGGTGCAAATGTGCGATGAAGCTGCCATGCCTGCTGAGCTGGCAGTGGCGGGCTGCCTGAACTACGAAGCCTTGATTAAAGACGCTTCCGACCACTATGTGTGGCCGCAACTGGATGAAAACGCAGCTTCAGGTTTGTGTTACACATCCGGTACAACTGGCAACCCCAAGGGGGCTTTGTATTCACACAGGTCTACCGTACTTCATGCAATGGCGGCCTGCACACCCGATGCATTGGGCTTGAGCAGCCGCGACACCATTTTGCCCGTGGTGCCCATGTTCCACGTCAACGCTTGGGGTATCCCCTACATTGCCTTGATGACAGGTGCAAAAATGGTGATGCCTGGCGGGGCTTTGGATGGTGCTTCCATTTACGAACTGCTGGAAAGCGAGAAGGTGAATTTCTCGGCCGGCGTACCCACCGTGTGGTTGGGTTTGTTGAACCATGTACAGCAAAACGGGTTGAAGTTTACCTACTTTAACCGCACCGTGATTGGTGGCTCTGCCGCGCCAGCAGCGATGATTAAAACGCTGAACAGTTTGGGTGTTGAGGTTATTCATGCCTGGGGCATGACTGAACTTTCGCCCCTGGGCACCGTATGCCGCTTGAAGGCTCAGCACATGGAGTTGTCGCTGGAAGAAAAGCAAAACATCATGCAAAAGCAGGGCACCGCAATTTTCGGTGTGGACATGAAAATTGTCAGCGACGATGGTGAGGAATTGCCTTGGGATGGCGAGGCCTTTGGTGATTTGCTGGTTCGCGGGCATTGGGTAATTGACAGCTACTACGGCGGAGAAGGTGCAAAGGCATTCACAACCGACAAGGATGGCAAGAAGTGGTTTGCCACCGGTGATGTTTCGAAGATCAATCGCGAAGGCTTCATGCAGATTACGGATCGCAGCAAAGACGTGATCAAGTCAGGCGGTGAATGGATTAGCTCAATCGACCTTGAAAACGTGGCCATGGCGCACCCTGCGGTGCATGAGGCGGCCGTGATTTCTGTTTACCATCCGAAATGGGATGAACGCCCACTGCTGGTGGTAGTGCGCAAGCCAGGTGTGGAGGTTAGCAGGGAAGAACTGCTGAACTTCTATGAAGGCAAGGTAGCGAAGTATTGTTTGCCCAACGATGTGGCGTTTGTAGATGAATTGCCGCACACCGCGACTGGTAAAATACAGAAATTGAAGTTGCGTGAGCAGTTCAAAGACTACAAGCTACCCAACTAAGTACCCAACTAAATTTAGAGAAGTTCAATGATCAAGCACATCGTATTCTGGCAGTTGAAAGACGAAGCCCTTGGCAACAACAAGGCCCGCAACATGGAACTGGTGAAGGAAAAGTTGATGGCTTGCGCCAACATCGTGCCCGGCATTGTGGACTTTGAAGTGGGCTTGGGTGGTACCAGCCTTGAATGCACTTATGACGTGGTGTTGTACTCGACTTTCGAGAACAAAGCCGCGCTGGATGCCTACGCGGTGCACCCCACTCACGAAGCCATCAAAAGCTTTATTGGTGAAGTGCGCACAGCTCGACAGTGCATGGATTACGAAGTCTAAAAACAGCTTCGACTAAAGCTTGGGCGACAGGGGTATTTCAAACCTTTGTCGCCCAATTTCATTTCCGGCTGGGTTGAATGTAATTTCGGTGAAGTGAACGGTGTTGCTGCGGTCTAGTAGAACTACCGCGCTTGAGCGGGTGCCGTACAAGGGTGACACAATTTTTACGGCAGACAGCATTTTCTCCCATTCATAAGGCACACCGGTGCTGGGCAACTCTGCATCTTCAGCAAGCCTCGTATTGGTGAGTAAGCCCAGCAGGGTTTGCTCAAAGGCAGCCAGTGAAGTGTGGTTTGAGCAATTCGCCTCAATTTCTTGTTGCAGTCCTGTTTTCAACAGACGTGATTTTGGCCAGGGCGCATTCAGGTAGCCATTGGACAGGCTGTGTAGGCCATTTTGCAAGGCGACTGAGTAATCGAGCCCATTGCAAAGTTTCAGGCTTTGGTTGCTGGTGCAGAGTAGGTTCAGCGATTGCAGGTTGCCATGAATCAAATTAAAACCCGCGTACTGAAGGGAGGCCTTCTCTTCGGGTGTTGCTCTGGTTTGAATTGCATCGAGTACCAACTGGCCGCGCGATGGGGCCGTGCCAGGCATGTTCAATGTGCTGTTTCTGACATTGGTCAAAAGGGCAAACTCGGCATTGCTGCCAATACCAAGCCAGGTGCCGCCGGATTGCAGGTCTTTACCAGCCCAAAGCGAGCCATAAACTGTTGACCAAACCTGTAATGGAGCGGTGGGGCGATCGTGAAATTCATCCCGGTTGGCCAGGCAAATAAAGGGATAGCCGGGGTGCGCGTTAATGGCAAGCACGGCCAGGCACATTACTGTTTCACCTCATTACCCACCTCATTATCCACCTGGGTGAACACCTCTACGTGCCGACTGGGCACGACTGGAAAGTCAGCAAAACAAATGTTGGCCAGTTGCGCCAGTGTCTCGATGAATGCAGCCTCGCAAGCGGAATGTTCATGTGCGGGGTGAATTACTTCCATCAAGGTGAAGTAAGGTTTGTCTACTTCTTCACGTTGAAAAAGCTGGCTGTGGCCCAAGCCTTGTTGTTTCAAACGTGCGGCCATGCGTTCGGCGCACTGCAAACCCAAAGCAATGTCGGCTTTGGATATGCGGTAGTAAATGAAAAGCTTGCGCGTCATTCAAATACGCTGCCTTTTTGATGCACATCGTAGGGAGGTGGCTGAACGTTCAACGCAATGGCGCCAGCGTCATTTTTGACAGTGAAAATAGCACCGCTTTGTTCGGCATCGTCTACTGGCAGTTCAACCAGCAAATACTGCTGACCATTGAAGTTCACCGCAGTGGCTACAGCACCTGCTGGTTCGTTTTCTTTTCCGGCAAGCCAAACATCCTGCCCTGCGGTAACGGTTAAAGAGCCTGTTGCCGTGGCTTGAAACACGCGCCGCTTCACCTTGCCCAGGTAGTGGCTTCTGGCCACAATTTCCTGGCCGGGGTAACAGCCTTTGCTAAAACTGACACCACCCACCAAGTCGAAATTAATGGCTTGTGGAATAAACATTTCAACAGTGGGTTGTGACACATAAGCAATGCCAAGTTGCTGCAGGGCAAACTCGAATTGATCATCGGCGGCGCTGGATTTTTCAGTTTGTCCGTTGCCCACTACAAGCTGAAAACCAGGCGTTGAGCCGTTCAATGCGCGCAGGCTGGCGGTGGCGGTGCCCTGTTCATCCCACTGAACCCGCATGGGTGAGGTTGGCCCCGAGTCAGGCACAAAAGCAAGTTGATAATCTGCCGTGCAGTCGCGTACTTTGCATTTGCTGCGCAACACAAACATGCTCAGGCGTTTAACCAAGGCTGTAACTGTTTCTTGGCGGCAAACCAAAAACACCTGCTTGCCGTGGCGCAATACGAAAAAGCTACCCAGCAAGCGGCCTTTTGCAGTACACAGGCCCGCCATGCGCAGTTGACTTTCAGCCATGCCGGCCACGTCGTTGCTGAGTTGTGATTGAAGAAAGGTCACAGCGTCGTCTCCGTCCACGCCAATGACACCCCAACGCGATAAAAACTGTGCAGACATGCTCAAATCCTTAGTAACAAACAAAACAAACAATGCCGATAAGCCATGGAAAAACTTTCCCGCTATCATGAATGGCAATCTCCACATTGTAGTGGCTTCTGGTAAGGTCTCGCCTTCCAACAACCCAAGGTGAAGCAAAGTCGTGCGCAAAGCTAAAAAAACAAAGAAAGCAATGAAAAAAACTGCGTCTGGCTGGCAATGGTTCAAACGAATTTTGATTGCCAGTGTTGTCGCACTGTCCACAATTATTGTGGCTGTTTACCTTGTTTTGAATGTGCCGATAAACCGCAGTCAGCCCCGCGTAGATGCGCATGTTAGCTCGGGACTGGGTGCACGGGCTATTGCCAATGAGTTGAATCAGCAGGGGTTGGGTGTGAGCCCAAATCTGTTTGTATTGGCAGCACGGTTAACTGGTAGCGCCGGCCAGTTGAAAGCCGGTCGATATGATCTTCCCGAGGGAATCAGTACTTTGGGTCTGGTGGATTACTTGAGCAAAGGGCAGGGGGTGTTGAGCAGTGTAGCCTTGGTGGAAGGGCAAACCGCTCGGGCTTTGTTGGCAAAATTGCGTGCACAGCCTGATTTGATCGATGATTTGCCTGGCATGGATCATCGGGCGATTGCTACAAAGTTAGGCTTGCAGGGTAACAGCCTTGAGGGCTGGATTTATCCGGATACCTACAAATATTCGCCAGGCTCGAAGTTGTCTGAGCTATTGGGCAGGGCAGTGCGCCTGCAGCAGGTAGAACTTGAGAAGGCCTGGGCGCAAAGGGATCCCCAAACACCGTTAAAAACTCCTTATGACGCCCTGAAAATGGCCTCGATTGTCGAGAAAGAAACTGGTTTGGCCAGCGATCGTGGCAAAGTGGCAAGCGTATTTGTGAATCGCTTGCGTGTGGGTATGTTGCTGCAAACCGACCCGACGGTAATCTACGGTTTGGGCGAGGCTTTCGATGGCAATTTAACCCGCAAACACCTTCAAACTGATACGCCCTACAACAGTTATACCCGGGCCGGTTTGCCTCCAACACCTATTTCAAACCCTGGCAAGGCTGCTTTGTACGCAGCGGTGAATCCGGACAAAACTCCTTACTTTTATTTTGTAGCCAAGGGTGACGGGGGCAGTTATTTCAGCAAGAATCTGAATGAGCACAACAATGCTGTGCGCAAATATCAACTCGGGCGGTGACTGCCTCATGAAAAAGCAAAAACAGGGTTATCTGATCAGTTTTGAAGGCGTAGACGGTGCAGGAAAATCATCGCACATTGCGCGAGTCAAAGCGCGCCTTGAAGAATTGGGTTTTGAATGCCTGCAAACCCGTGAACCCGGGGGTACACCCGTGGGTGAAGCCATTCGGGAGTTGGTGTTACACCACGACATGGATGTGAATACTGAGTTACTGCTCATGTATGCGGCACGCAGACAACACATGGTTGAAACCATTCAGCCCGCACTGGATCGCGGCGTGTGGGTAATTACGGACCGTTTTGAGGACAGCAGCTTTGCCTATCAGGCTGGCGCAGGCGGTGCCAGCTGGGAGGACTGTCAGCAATTGAGCAAGTGGGCCTTGAAGGGATTCGAGCCCACATTGACATTTCTGTTCGATTTGCCGATTGCTGTTTCGCAAAGTCGCATACAGGGCAGGGCGGGTGCTAGCGACAAATTTGAGGAAAAGCCGACAGGTTATTTTGAGGCAGTGCGCGCCGGTTTTATCAAACGCTCGCAGTTGAACCCTCGCCGCATCCGCTTGATCGACGCTCAGCCTTCTGAATCAGAAGTGGGAGAAACCGTGCTGGCTGAACTCGACAAGTTCATGCGAACACATTTGAACCTGGGCCTGGCATGACCACTGCAAGCTGGTTGTTGCGCGCCAAGACGCAGTTGGGCAATTTGATGCAAGCCACTACGGCACCAATACTGGTGCATGGCCATCAACCCAAAGGGCTTTATGAGTTGGTGGGGCAGCACCTTGCCGAATTGCTTTGCGAGACACCTGCGGGCAAAAAACCTTGCCTGCAATGTCCTGGTTGCCACATGCGTTTGGCCGGCAATCATCCTGACTTACGCTACTTGATGCCACAGGCTGTCGGGCTTGAACTCGGTTTTAATGTTGAAGTAAAAACCGGTGTCAAACCGAGTCAGGATATTCGGATCGATGACGTGCGGGATCTTCAAAACTATTTCAATACAGCCTCCAGCCGCGGAGCCTCCCGTTATGTGGTGGTTTATCCCTTTGACAACATGAATGCAAACACTGCGAATGCGCTTCTGAAAACGCTTGAGGAGCCAGCCAATGGTTTGCGGTTTGTGTTGGTGGGCAGCCGTGTCGACAAGCTGTTGCCGACCATTCGTTCACGATGTCAAGAATTGACCATGCCTATGCCGGCAATTGCCGAATGTTTGGCTTGGCTGGAGGCGCAAGGTGTACAACAGCCAGATGTGGCCTTGGGTGTTGCCATGAATGATCCTTTTGAGGCGCTCGGCCTGGCACAAACATCAGCGGACCAGCTTGATTTGCGCAAAAAGTTTCTGGAGTGGCTTGCCAATCCCGACCAGCATGCCAACCCGCCAGCAGGGCTCGAAAAAGTAGGTTTGCCGGTAGTGCTTGAACTGGCCATGCGCTTGTGTAGCGATTGTGTTGCGCAGGCCCATGGCTTGAAAGGCAATAACTTTCCCTGGCTTGCACCCAAACTAATGTGGGCGAAATCGATTGGTGTGGAGCGCTTCAGCCAGTTGTATCAAAATTTGCAGAAGGAATTTCGTCTGGCGAATCATCCTATTAACCCCCGTTTGGCGCTAGAGTATGTAGGGCAACAGTGGCAAAATTTGACGAAGTAATTCATTGAAAAATTCCCTTTCCGGACAACACACGCCATGACCAGTAACTTGATGAATAACCCACGCAGTAACAAAGAGGCCAATCGTCCGTGGATGCTCTCCTTAACCCTGGGTGACAAGAACACGGCGGCCAACCTGTATATGCCTTTTATCAAGGGCGGTGGTGTATTCGTGGAAAGTGACAAAACATACAATTTGGGCGATCCAGTGTTCGTATTGCTGACCGTGGGCGAGGAAGCAAAAAAATTTCCCATCAACGGCAAGGTAGTGTGGATTTGTGGTGCGAATGCGCGTGGAGACAAGGCACAGGGCATTGGCGTGCAGTTCCCGAAAGACGACAGTGGGGAGGGTGTGCGGGTGGCAATTGAGCAAATGATTGGTAAAATGCAAAATTCCATGAAAAAAACAGCAACCTTGTAGTGTTTACTGATTCACATTGCCATCTTGATTTCCCCGGTCTGGTCGAGCAGCTCCCAGATATTCTGAGTCGAATGCAGGCAGCGCAGGTTAACCGCGCCTTGTGCATTTCTGTTCAGCTTGAAGATTTTCCCAACGTACTGGCGCTGGCTGAAAACCACCACCAATTGTGGGCTACTGCCGGCGTGCATCCTGATTACGAAGACATTACCGAACCCACAGTTGAAAAACTGCTTGAGCTCGCCGATCACCCCAAGGTGATTGGTATCGGCGAAACGGGTTTGGATTACTTTCGCTTGAAAGGCGACCTGCAATGGCAACGTGAACGTTTCAGGGTGCACTTGCGCGCAGCCAATGTGTGTAAAAAACCAGTGATCGTTCACACCCGCGCAGCCGGTGACGACACCTTGAAAATTCTTGCCGAAGAAAATGTGCAAGGCTGTGGTGGCATTATTCACTGCTTCACAGAGTCCCTTGATTTTGCTCGAAAGGCTCTGGATTTGGGCATGTATTTGTCATTCTCGGGCATCGTCAGTTTCAAGAACGCGGCCGACCTTCGCGAGGTGGCCAAGTTTGCGCCCATGGATCGAATTCTCATTGAAACCGATTCTCCCTATCTTGCGCCTGTTCCGCACCGTGGCAAAACCAACGAGCCTAGTTTTGTTCCGCATGTGGCCAAGGTAATTGCGCAAGAGAAGGGCGTTTCGGCAGAGGAAATTGGTGTTCAAACATCTGCCAATTTTGATCGTTTGTTTGGGTTTTCAAACGCTGGAGTGGCTGCAGTTTGAGGCGCCGTGCCTTTGTAAGCAGCGTGTTTTTATTGGCCATGCCGGGTGTGGCCATTGCAGGTGCCTTCGAAGACTTTTTCGTCGCAATCAAGTTTGATGACGAGTACCGTCTGAAATCTCTTTTGCTGAGAGGGATGGACCCTAACACGGTGAATGAGCAGGGCTTTCCCGCCATCACTTTTGGCATGATGCAAGAATCACCCAGTGCCGTGCGGGTTTTATTGTCCTCCGGCAAGCTGAACCCCGACCAAGCCGATCGACGTGGTGAAACCCCACTGATGGTGGCTTGCACACTGAACAAGCCCGAGTGGGTTGCCGCTTTGTTGGCCAAAGGAGCCCAAGTTGGCGAAGACGGGCAATGGACAGCCTTGCACAATGCTGCAGCCTCTGGATCAAGTGAATCCATCGAACTGTTGGTGAAGTCGGGTGCGAGAATCGATGTACTGTCCCCCAACGACACCACTCCCCTGATGATGGCTGCACGCGAGGGCAGGGAAGCGGCCACGCGTATGCTTTTAAAGTTAGGCGCCAACCCGGGCTTGAAAAATCAGGCGGGATACAACGCTGCAGGGTATGCGATAAAAGCGAACCGGAAAGAATTGGCGTTTGAGATCATGAAGAAAGAAAGGGCGCTGAGAACAGCGCCCTTGAAGCCTAACAAGACGAACTAATGCATTCGCCTGATTGACGGGTGAAAGTGAACGGTTGGGTAGTGCCTAAAGGCTTGCCTCAAAATGTTTAACGAGGGTGCGCAAATCGCCCGAAGTTGAGGCCAGTTGTTTTGCTGCGCTGTCCAGGTCATTGATTGCAGCAACGTTGCTCTCGGTCAGGGCACTCATTCGCTCCATGCTGTTGGCTACCTCTAGTGAAGCCTGGGACTGTTGTTCCAGCATCGCTGAAATATCCTTCGCAGATTGCGCAACACCGCGACTGGCCACCTTGATTGCTTGCAGACTTTCGCCCGCCTCCAGAATCAGGGTGGTGCCAATATTGACTTCGTCAACTGCACGGCCCATGGTTTCAAGGCCTTTGTTGGTACCGCTTTGAACTTCCTGCACCGTGGCCGAAATTTCCGTGGTGGACTGTCGTGTCATTTCCGCAAGTTTGCGTACTTCGTCGGCCACAACCGCAAAACCCCGACCTGATTCACCGGCTCTGGCTGCCTCAATGGCAGCATTCAAAGCCAGCAAGTTGGTTTTCTCGGCAATCTCGGTAATGGTTCGGGTTACGTTGCTGATTTTCACCACGGCACGGTTCAATTCTTCAATATTCTGTTTTGCATCCTGAACAACCTGCGCCACCTTCTGAGTCGCCTGGGTGGACTTGTCCATGCTTTGCGCACCCGTGTCCACGACATCCATGGCGTTCTTGGCATGTGCCGAACTTTTGCCGGTTGCTTCTGAAATTTCAGAGACTGACACTGACAGTTCCTCCAGCGCCGCTGCGACGCCGTTGATGCCATCGGATTGTTGCTGTGATCGAGTCATTAAGTTGATTGCCAATTGGCTGAGGTGTTCAGCGTTGTTTTTCACTTCCGATGAGCTGGAAATAACGTCAGCAATAATGGCCCTCAAGTTGACTTGCATGCTTTTGAAAGCAGTGTGTACCTTATTGAATTCACGCGTACTGGACTCTGGAATTTCATGTTTGAAATTACCTTCTGCCAAGGCACGCATCGCCTGCAGCATCGAGTTGTTGGTGTGTTCAACACGACCTTTCAACCACATCAACCCCAGGGCCGCAGCTACAAATGACGCTGCAGCGCTTCCATAGCTGAGGGCAGGGATGTTAAACATGGAAAGCAGGGCGATGATGACCGGCAAAAAACCGACGATTGCCAAATCAACAACAAATGGGCGCCCTTTTGCAGGCTTTGTGAACGGAAAGCTGGCGCTGCCCGCATTGATTGCCTTGTACAAGGCCTCGGCTTCCGCTTTTTGCGTGTCGCTGGGCTTTGATCGTACCGACATATAACCAATTTTTTCGCCGTTTTGTGTCAGCGGTGTAACGTAAGCATCGACCCAATAGTAGCCGCCGTCCTTGCAACGGTTTTTGACCAGGCCTTTCCAGGGTTCGTCCCGGCGTGCTGTGTCCCACAAGTCTTTAAATGCGTCGCGAGGCATGTCCGGGTGGCGAACTACGTTGTGGGGCTGGCCCAGCAGTTCTTCAAGTGTAAAACCGGAAATTTCGACAAAGGCCGGATTGGCGTAGGTAATTCGACCTTTCAGATCGGTTTTGGTGACAATTGGAATTCGGGGGTCCAGCAGGCGCTCTACAGCGGTTGTAGAAGCGGCCATTCTGGCATTGCGGCCTTTGAGCTCATTTTGGGCAGTTGTAGACATGAAGGTTCCATACCATAGGGGTCGATTTACCTTCACATCATACGAATATGCGGGCTTGATGAAGGCCCGCAACAGAGGCCCAAATCGGCCTCAATTTTGTGCTTTACATGTTTTGGCCCACTACAATTACTTTGGATTGAAAGCCCTGAATAATGTCTTGGCCAGCAGCAACAGCCTCTATGGGCCAGTCGGGATACACGGCGCAAACCACAAAAGCGAAGAGCATGAATTTGTACATAAGAATAGCCTCGGATAAAAGTGAACCAACCTATGTACTTTTTCGGTGATTCCCGACCGGAGAGCATCGCCAGTATTGGTGGGGGTCACTCTGGGTAACCCTTTTTAACATCGGATATAATTGTCGTATAATTTGTATTATGTTAACTAATGGATATTGGTAAATTTTCGCACAGAAGCAAATCCGACTATTTGCACACAGTTGTAATGATTTTTTGCATAAATTTGTAAAGTGAAGTTGCTTTTTTGCCTATTCTGGCCAAATTGGA